>CAXTUE010000112.1:0-1771 GCA_964247355.1 uncultured Ktedonobacteraceae bacterium
ATGTTGTGTCCATCCGCTCTCCTGCCATCCGATAGCGAGAACAAGATTGGCGGGTAGCCCATAGTTCCAGGCAATCTGTCGCAACTGCGCGGCAACCTGACTGCGTGATGACCATTCTAGAGCGTTGTAGTTGTACCACGGAACATAGCCATTGTTATAAATGCCACTTGGGCTGTTGCCGCTTCCTGAATTGCCCGAACCCCCACTCGTTGTGCCGCCACCTGTTACCGTGTAGGGAATGCAGACTTGACGACCCGCAAAGATAAGGTTGACGTTGCCAATGCCATTGACTTGTGCCAATGTCAATATATTTGTATGGTAGCTCGCCGCAACATTTGCCAGCGTATCGCCAAAGCGAATCGTGTACCAGGAGCAAGCTTTGCCCGCACCTGGGTTTGCAGCATGAGCGTTCAGTTGTACGTTATGAGTGAGTAAGAGAGAACCAAACAACAGGACAACTGTACATAAAATCAATATAATGTGTTTATAGATGTATGGTTTCAAACGCATCGTGTTCGTCCTTCCATAGTGTATATCGTGCTGTGTGGAGATGTGTATTGGTGTCGCTGTGGCCATAGATGTTACACCGTTCCTTTCCTTCTCACTATAAGCACTATAAAAATCGACAAACATCTATGTGTCTCGTTAAGGGGATAAGCAATGAATTGCTGGTGGACGTGGTAAATCTGATCTCGACGAACCTCGGTTCGTAGTAAACTATCAATTATCATGTGGCAAGGATCAGAGTGCCCGTAAGGGGAATCAGGCGCACTTGGTTGTGTGACTACCACTCTTACATAAGCAAAGAGGGGGAATTTTGGAGAAAACAAAAAGAAGCGTGTATGCAGACGTTCTGTGCCATCCTCAGACAGATAAACTGCATCCATTACTTCTTGTGTGACTCTACGAAATCTACTAAAAAGCGGATTACATCTTTCTTACACTTTAAGAGAAAAATAGTGAAAAGGCATAATTATCTGTTATGTTTATTTCTGTGTATAAGAAATGCTTAAACGAAGGGCAAGTTATGGTATAACAATAGTACCTAAATACGCATGAACCATAGCAAGGAAACTCTTATGACCACAAATATACCCGATATGCATGACCGGCTCAAACTGCTACAACAATACAAGCATATTGCTATTGTTGGCGTCTCAGCTGACCCATACCGACCGAGCCACTTTGTCGCTATCTATATGCAGGCAGAGGGATACAATATCATCCCTATCAACCCGCGTTACGCAGGAAAAACATTGCTGGGGAAACGTGTCTATGCGTCGCTGACCGAGGCGAAAAACGCAGGGGAGCAGGTCGAGATCGTTGACGTGTTTCGCAAAGCAGAGGATACGCCGCCAATTGCTGACGAGGCGATTGCGATTGGCGCGAGGGTGCTCTGGCTACAGCTTGGCGTTCGCAACGAGGAAACGGCTAAGAAGGCGCAAGCAGCAGGGCTAGAGTACGTTGAAGACAGGTGCGTGAAAATTGAGCATGCCCGTTTCTTTGGCGGACTGCACACTGTTGGATTGAATACTGGTGTCATTTTGGCACGAAAGTTATAGCATCTCGCACACACCGGCAACGGGACCGGCAATTAACATAGTTGCCGATTCTATTGTTGTACAAGATGACATAAGACTGGAATTTGTGCTACACTCTTTGAGATGTATTGTTTATGGTATTTAACAGACTATTCCGAAGAGGGGAGGGGGGGGCAAAAAAAAAAAACGAAGAGGCAATATTAAAATAAAAAAAAGGAGATTTATTAATT
>CAXTUE010000112.1:1781-3675 GCA_964247355.1 uncultured Ktedonobacteraceae bacterium
TTCATCACGTCCGTCTGACGATGTAAAATGCTAACACGGACGTGATGAATGCAGTCCCTCCCCTCGGAGTATCTATAGTATTTTGTTAAAAGTCATATTTTCCACCGGAGAAACATTTTTCATGACACAAGTTTCCGAACCTGCATCTACAGAACATAGAACTGCGGGCAAATCGACGCGACGCCAGGATGCATTTGATAAAGTAACTGGACGAACACGCTATGCGGGTGATTTGCCATTTGCTGGCCTTTTACATGCACGACTGGTGCTGAGTCCTTATGCACATGCACGTATTCTCGCTATCGACACTGCACCCGCCCTTGAGGTATCAGGTGTGGTGGCGGTGTACACAAGCAAGACGTTAGCTATGGCGCATGCCAACACAACCTCGCGTTCACAATCGCCTCTTGCCCAGGACGAAGTGTACTGGTGTGGACATCCCGTTGCCATCGTACTTGCGGAGACAGAAGAAGCGGCACAGGATGGTGCGGCAGCCGTCGATATCGACTACGAAGCCCTGTCCGTTATTGTTGATCCCGTCGCGGCCCTTGCTCCCGGTGCGCCACTTGCACGATCCCGTTCAGAAAACGAAGTATCAGAGATTGCGGGTGGAGGCGCACATGCCAGCGTCGCAACTGAGGAGGTTGTAGACGAGCAGGAAGAGGAGTTATCGCAGAACGTCAGCGACAAGACACATCTCAAGTTCGGTGATATCGAAGAGGGTTTACGTGAGGCCGATATTATCGTAGAGCACACGTATAAAACTAGTCCTGTCCATCAATCCTATCTGGAGCCACAGTCAATCACCGTTGTACCAGGCCCATCGGGGCTTACCGTATGGCCCAGTTCGCAGGGAATGTTTAGTGTACGTGAGGACATCTCGGAGGCTCTGAACCTTTCGGATCATCAGGTGCGTGTCGAGTCAGTGCCGATAGGCGGTGCCTTTGGCGGAAAGTTTGGCCTGATTGAACCACTAGCTGCCGCCGCAGCTCATGCTATTGGCAAGCCTGTACGTCTCACCTACACGCGGCAAGAGGACCTGTTTGCAGGAAATCCAGCACCGCAATCTGTGATTACGCTCAAGCTTGGCGCAAAGAGAGATGGTACGCTGGTTGCTATGCAGGGGAAAGCTATCTTTGACTCAGGTGCTTATCCTGGTGCCTCTGCGGGGCTTGGGGCCTTCATACTGTCAAGCACGTATCGCTGTCCAAATGTGGATATTCGCGCTTACGAAGTGCTTACCAATAAGGTCAGTGTTGGTGCGTATCGTGCTCCTAACGCGCCACAGGCTACCTTTGCGTTGGAGTCAACCGTTGCGGAGCTATGTCAGGCTCTTGAGATGGATGCCCTTGAGTTCCGGCAGAAAAACGCGCTAAAGGGCGGTGATCCGTCTATTGATAAGCGGCAGAAGCAGTGGCCGCGTATTGGACTTCTCGAATGTCTTGAAGCTGTGCAGCAACATCCACTGTGGATTAATAGAGAGGCGCAGAAAGAGTCACCAGGGCACCTCAAAGGGTGGAAGGTTGGTATTGGGCTTGCTGCTGGTGGTTGGCCCGGTGGTACAGAGCCAACGGCGGCGGCGTGTCGGCTGGAAAAGGATGGCACCTTGACCGTTGTGGTTGGTACCGTTGATCTCACAGGCTCCGATACGTCGATGGCTTTGATTGCGGCAGACGTGTTAGGAATGTCTTCGGACTCGGTACGTGTGAGACATGATAGTACCGATACGATGCCTTACAGTGGTGGTACAGGTGGTAGCAAGACGACGTATTCGATGGGAGCAGCCGTGCTGAATGCCGCTCGCGATACACGCAAGCAAATTCTCGATATTGCCAGCGAGATGCTTGAGGCCTCACCGGAAGCCCTGGAACTCGCCGACGGTAAAGGTTCGGTT
>CAXTUE010000112.1:3685-10811 GCA_964247355.1 uncultured Ktedonobacteraceae bacterium
AAGGTGCGCCAAGTAAGAGTGTCGAATTGACAAAGATCGCGAAATCCGCGATGCGCTACGCGGGACGTTTTGAGCCGGTCTATGGTCGTGGACGTGCTGCAAACAAAGTAAGCTCGCCCATGTACGCAGCACATCTGGCGAAGGTCGCTGTAGACACGGAGACCGGCGAAGTGCGAGTCCTTGCCTATGTCGCGGCACAGGACGTTGGCTTTGCCATCAATCCTGCGGAAGTCGAGGGACAGATTCACGGAGGCGTGACGCAGGGTATTGGATGGGCACTCTTCGAGGGTCTCGTCTATGATGCTGAGGGGCAGTTGCTTACCTCCACATTGATGGATTACGCTTTGCCGCTTAGCAAGGATGTACCAATCATTGAGCCTGTGCTTGTGCAAGTTCCCTCTGACCTCGGTCCATTTGGTGCAAAGGGCGTTGGTGAACCCCCTGTCGTGCCAGTGAGTGCTGCTATTGCGAACGCGATATATGATGCTATTGGAGTTCGTGCTACACAGCTACCGATTACATCGGAGCGTTTGTTTTCGGCGATGCATGAAGGGTAGTAAAGAGTAATAACAAGACGCAATGAGATTGTTGCATGTGCCATGCAACAATCTCATTGCGTCTTTTTGATTGGAATAATTCCTGCTCTACTTATGTTAGTACCTATAAGTGAATTAGCAAACATACTCTGCTTTATTTTACACATAAACTTAGCTGTATACCGTTATTATGTGAAAGGGAAGAGAACCTCATGGGTGATGCATCACGTGAGATTTTGAAACGGGCCCGCCTACCCGTGACACAGTCGACAACAACTCAGGCGCACCATCCCTTTGCTCATCAACAAGATACTACCGATGAGACTGCTGTGGTTGTCGATGTGCGTCAAAAGAATGACCCGGATCAGGGCTACGTTCCTGGTGCGATTCACGTGCCGCGCGGGTATCTTGAATTACAGATAGAAGAAGCTGTACCTGATAAGTCAAAGAAAGTTGTGCTGTATTGCGCAGGTGGCGTACGTTCGCTTATGGCTGGTAGCACGTTGCAGCAAATGGGGTACGAAGATGTTGTCTCGATGGCAGGTGGCTTTGGACAGTGGAAGGGCAGTGGCTTCAATTTCGTGCAACCCCGTACGCTTAACGAGGCGCAGGCCAAACGCTATAGCCGTCATACGCTCATTCCAGAAGTCGGTGAGCAGGGACAACTGAAACTGCTCGACTCGAAGGTGCTATTGATCGGCGCTGGCGGTCTCGGTTCTCCATCTGCATACTATCTCGCGGCGGCGGGTGTTGGCACACTTGGCATCATTGATGCGGACGTGGTGGACGAAAGCAACCTGCAACGCCAGATTCTGCACAATACAAGTCGTGTTGGCGAATACAAGGCAGAGTCGGCTCGTGAGACGCTTGAGGCACTCAATCCAGACGTGAAAGTTACGACCTATATCGAGCGTTTGGACGAGACAAATGTGGGGCGCATTATCGCCGACTATGATCTCATTCTCGACGGAACTGATAACTTCCCGACGCGCTATCTCTTGAATGACGCGGCACTGCTGGCAAACAAGCCTGTGATACACGGAAGTGTCTTCCGCTTCGAGGGACAATTGACTGTCTTCAAGCCGTACGAGGGACCGTGCTATCGCTGTCTGTATCCAGAGCCACCCCCACCAGCACTTGCGCCAAGTTGTGCTGAGGCGGGCGTGTTAGGTGTGCTGCCCGGCATCATCGGTCTTTTGCAAGCGACCGAGGCCATCAAGCTCTTGCTCAACATCGGTGAGCCATTAGTTGGTCGCATGTTGACATATGACGCGCTTGCAGGTGAGTTCAACGAACTGCGCCTCTTCCGCGATCCAGAGTGCGCCGCCTGTGGCGAGCATGGGCATCCCGAAAATCTGCCCACCTATGCGGATGTGTGTGCTGTACCAGCGTAAACCCTTACAGCATATGAAATGGGGACTAGGGCACCCGCAAGGGGAACGCTTCTGAAACGGGAAAAGGGCGTTCGTAAAGGGGAACGCCTCTGAAATGGGGACCAGGGCGCCCGCAAGGGGAACGCCCCTCCCATATACAAAGTTATTCTACAAAAGTCAACGTCATATGGGAAGGGCGTTCGCCGAGCCGCATTCGGGGAATGATGAAGGCAGCGGGCACCCTTGCTACATAAGGAGAAACATATATGGCAAACGTTCGATTAGCCCCGATACTACGCTCATCAGTGGGTGGTTCCAAACAGATAAGTGCTGAGGGAAGCACACTCTCAGAGGTGCTGTCCAATCTTTATCAGAGCTATCCAGCTTTGAAAGAGCAAATCCAACCATCTGAGGAATTGAGCAAGTTTGTAAATATCTATATCAATGATCAAGATGTGCGCTTCCTCAAGAAATTAGAGACGCCAGTGGGTCCAAGCGATACCATCACGTTGCTTCCTGCAATGGCGGGTGGACGGTAGGACGGGATAATCTTCTTTAAGAAGATATTATGGATACGTCAAGGTAGGGACCGCATTCATCACGTCCGTCTACCAAGGTGAGAGGCCAAGACGGACGTGATGAATCCGGTTCCTACGTGTATCCAGACTCTTTCTTGAAACATCATAATCGGTTCCTACAAAACGTATAGCGGGAAAATACTAGCAGGAGAAAGCGTATGCGCTACGGAAGTATAGTAGAGACAATCGGCAATACGCCACTTGTAGAATTAAAAAGTTTTAGCCCTCGTTCAGGGGTAGAGGTTTATGCCAAGTTAGAGGGCGCGAACCCGACTGGTAGTATTAAAGACCGCATTGCCAAACAGATGATCGAGGACGCGGAAGCGCATGGTCGTCTCAAATCCGACTCTATTCTGATCGAGCCAACGAGCGGCAACACTGGTATAGCTCTTGCTATGATTTGTCGCGTCAAGGGCTATCCCTTTGTGGCGGTCATGCCCGATAACGTCACGCAAGAACGTCGCAAAATGCTTGAATTGTACGGGGCCAAAATTGTCTTTTCTGAGGGTGCGAAGGGAAGCAATGGCGCGGTACGATTAGCGCAAGAATTGGCCCAGCAAGATGACCGCTACGTCATGCTTTACCAGTACGGCAACGCCGCAAATCCTGACGCACACTACTATCATACGGCACCCGAAATTATTCACGATTTGCCAGACCTCGATGTCTTCGTAGCTGGTCTAGGTACCGGTGGTACGCTTACGGGCAATGCGCGTCGCTTGAAGGAATACAATTCAGCGATAAAAATAATTGCTGCCGAACCACTGCAAGGCGAAGGCGTACAGGGTTTACGCAGTCTTGAAGATGGTTTTGTGCCTCCTGTGCTCGACCAGTCGCTGCTTGATGGCAAAATACTTGTAACAGGTATGGATGCAATTCGGCGCACACGACAACTCAAAGACCAGGAAGGTATTTTCGCGGGTCCATCTTGCGGAGCTTCGTTACATGCTGCATTACGTATTGCGGCAACGATGGAGCGCGGTAGGATTGTAACTATTCTTGCTGACGGCGGTTGGAAGTACCTGAGCGAGGACTTGTGGACGCGCGAACTCGACGAACTTGAAGATGATTTAGAGGCGAAAATATTATGGTGACAGAGCCGTTTGTTGTACACATTCCATCGGCGATTTACGATGCGATGACCGCGCATATTGTGGCGAGTTATCCCAATGAGGGATGCGGTGCCGTTGGTAGTGTTGGAAACCGTGTTGTCAAAAATTATCCGACCGCTAACGCTGCTGAGTTTCCCGACGATTTCTCAATCATCGCTGAGTCCGACCTTGTACGTATCTACAACGATATCGACGACTACGATGGTGAAATGATCTATTATCACTCGCATCCCAAAAGCGAGGCTTATCCGTCTGAGCGCGATAAAGAGTGGGCGAAGCGCAGTGGCTATCTCTACATCATCTACTCACACCGGCATTATCCAGAGGCACCTTACGCCCGCGTCTTCGATATCAAACCTGATGGTAGTGTTATTGAGGGTAAGATACAAATAGACTGAAGCTGAGGAACAAAAAAGCATATTCAACATGAGGCACAGCCTCATATTGAATATGCTTTTTTGCTCTTGCCACCCTTTACACGTTTCAAATAGTATGTATATAATATAGTTAGAGTGTCAAAGTGAGAGAAGAGAGAGGCATGGTACAGGATAGCTCACCACAACAAGAAATAGACATTGCACAATCTTTGCTGAATATAGTACCAAAGCTAGTGCGGCGTTTGAACGCAGATGTTTCAAAGAACAATAATATGCCCGAAGGAAACAGAGACTTAGAAGCAATCTCTGAGCTACGTGCAACGCCAGGGCAACTATCGCTATTGCGTGTACTCGCCGAGCACAAGCAATGTTCCATGCAGGAACTTGCCGAGCGACTTACCGTAACGCCCTCGACAGTGACGGCGATGGTGAAACGTCTCCTGACAAGTGGTTATGTCGAACGTAGCCACGATGATGTTGATTGGCGTATGGTGTGGGTGAAGCTAACGCTACGTGGTCAGCAGGTTGTAACAACATTTGATAATGCACGATTGGCATCCCTTCATACTCGTCTTGCACAGTTGAACGAGGAGGATCGTGAGCATATTGCCGCCGCCCTGCCCGCGCTTCGTCATCTTATCGAGGTATAAATATGACCGTACTTGTAGAGCATTTAGCACGTTCCTTTGGAGCTATAGAGGCTGTAAAGGGCATTGACTTTGAAGTTGGACGTGGCGAGACCTTTGGCTTTCTTGGTCCAAATGGTGCTGGCAAAAGCACAACGATCAAAATGTTATGTACGTTACTTCGTCCAACGCGTGGACGCGCACTTGTAAACGGTTATGATATCGAACGCGAGTCGCCAGCCGTACGCCAAAGTATCGGTATCGTCTTTCAGGACCCGACGCTGGATGAATACTTGACAGCAGAACAGAATCTTCGCTATCACTGCATGATTTATCATACTCCCTCCAAAACGCGCGAGACTCGTATTCGAGAGGTCTTGGAACTGGTTGGACTCGATGACCGGCGCAAAGATAGCGTAAAAACGTTCTCCGGCGGCATGAAACGGCGTTTAGAGGTGGCGCGTGGACTATTGCATGAGCCACAGACGCTCTTCCTTGATGAGCCAACCGTTGGCCTTGATCCACAAACACGACGCAGTGTGTGGGAACACGTGTTGCGCCTACGCGAGACAACAGGCTTGACCATCTTCATGACAACGCACTATATGGAGGAGGCCGAGTACTGTGATCGCATCGGCATCATTGATGATGGTCGCTTGATTGCACTTGACACTCCTGCCGCATTGAAAAAAAGCGTGGGAGAGGATGTCATAAGCTTTACAACCTCCGACGATGCTCTTGCGGAAACCGAAATCGCGCAATGGTTGGGACGCCCTGTACATTCAGAGCACGGTACCTTGAGTATCGAAGGCGAGAATGGACAATCTCTAGCCGCCTCGCTTATCCGCTATTTGACGCTACATGATATCGAGGTACACAGCGTTACCGTTAAAGCTCCCAGTCTCGAAGACGTATTTGTGCGGCTTACTGGACGTGTGATTCGTGAAGAGACGGTTGGCACAAGAGAGCGCATGGGAGCGCGTTTACGTAGTCGTGGACGATTGAGACGATAGAAAGAAAGCGTAGTAGTATGCTTGAAACAGAACCTCAACATGTGTCGCAGGTCGTACCCGTCAAAGCTCCAATAGCAAAAACGCCGTTTGTAGACTTTGAGGGTATCGCGATGATCTGGTTGCGCGACATGAATCGCCTGTGGCGTCAACGGAGTCGTTTATATGGCGCGATTGCGCGCGCTACAGTCTGGCTATTCGCGCTGGGCTTTGGTCTACGGCGTTCGTTTGTGCCGGTTGCGGGACTTAGCTATGAGCAGTTCGTCTTTCCGGGCGTGATTGCGATGACGATCATCTTTAGTGCGTTGCAATCGGCGATTTCAATCGTCTACGACCGCGAATTTGGATTTCTCAAAGAGGTGCAGGTTGCTCCTACGCCTCGTAATACACTTGTTATCGGAAAATGTCTTGGTGGTGCCAGTAGTTCGACGATTCAGGCGGCGATTGTGCTGGTGTTTGCGCCATTTGCATCGGTTGTACTCACACCACTTAACGTGCTTGGAACGCTGGTAGCAATGTTTGTAACTGCCCTTGCGATTTCGTCGTTGGGTGTGGTCATCGCTATGAGCATTTCGGATTTCGAGAACTTTGGCACATTTCAAAATTTTATCACCTTGCCTCTGTACATGTTTTCTGGCGCAATTTTTCCCACGAAGGATGTTCCCGGCTGGTTCAATGTTATTCTTACCTTGAATCCATTGACCTACGGCGTGAACGCTATTCGAGGCATGTTACTGAACTACAATGCAGCGCGAGTTCCTTTTGATCTCGCGGTGCTTGGCCTATTTACACTTGTAATGCTCTCAGTCGCCGTTTTACTAGCGCGGCGCGAACAATAAATATTCTGGAAGGTTTTTCATGAATTCATCCCGTACTTCTACTAATGTTTCAAAAGAAAATTCTCTACCTAATGCGGTGCCTGTTGAAGCGGAAATGCACGATAACTACCGTTGGACTGCATTGTCCGTCACTACAGTAGGTGCTCTACTTACGTCGATACAGGGATCGGCTTTGCTCATTGCGTTGCCCAATATTCTGACGGAACTGAGGATCACGTTCTTCACTATCATCTGGGTGCTGTTAGGCTACCTGTTGGTGCTCACTGTACTGACGCCAATCATTGATCGCTTAGCGGATATATGGGGTCGTAAGCGTCTCTATAATGCTGGCTTTGCTGTCTTCACGCTTGGTTCGCTAATTGCGGGTGTAGCGCAACCGCAGCTTCATGGTGGCGACATCATTATCGGGCGTCTCATTCAGGGCGCGGGAGCCTCTCTGTTGCTCACAAACAGCACTGTCATTGTGGTGGATGCGTTTAAGAAAGGGCGTGCCGGTTTAGGGCTTGGCATCAACCAGATCGCGGGTGCCGCGGGTTTTCTGATTGGTCCGATAATCGGTGGCTTGCTCACTGAATTTTCGTGGCGTTGGGTGTTTCTGTTCAATGTACCTATCGGCATTTTCGGTCTGATATGGGGTATCATGCGACTCCGAGAGCCTGTGCGACCCACGGAACG
>CAXTUE010000113.1:0-10808 GCA_964247355.1 uncultured Ktedonobacteraceae bacterium
ATTTGTCACTTTTTGATAGCCTCTAAACAATGTCTTTATGCTCAATCGAGCCGTTAAAAAAGTGCCAAATCATCTTTGACAGACTACTACATTGCGTCTGCACAAATCTTTACGCCCTGCCAGCCTTCCGTCGCCGCGCCGAAGCCGCTTTTTGACGCCGTTCACGCCGTTTTTGTGTATAGGTTGCGCGTTCCTGGGGCGACATATCGTCTATACCTGATTTCTGTGTACTTCCGTTGTTGGCGATACGTGCATGTCCATTTGGAGTCATTTGTGCTCCACTTGCGACAAGTGTGCGCCGACGTTGCATATTGGTGAAGCTTTGATAGATGACAAAGCCTGCGAGTAGACCAGAGGCGAGCATAAGAATCAAAAAAAACGGAATGACGACACTGTTCAGGCTTACAGGCACAACCTTGTAGGTGATGCCGAGGGACAGCAGAAAGACGGATGCTAGCAGGATATATTCTATGCCTGTTAGAATCGTAACTTGCCTGTACCAGGGAAGATGCACACCTTGTAGCCCTGAACGCTGTTGTCTTCTCCGAGCCGTGAGAATATTGAATATGCCTAGAGCGATGAACATAATGCAGAATAAGGCAATAAATTGTGGCGGAATACCAGTCATGTGTTTCACCTCCTGGGCATCGAACTTTGACGGCCATGAACTGTTCTCTCTAGCCTTTAGCAAACGAGATGGGAACAAGTTGCTGACTACCATTATAAAACACATTTATGGCATAGTGTTTGTCGGGTTGCACACCAATACAGCCAATCTTGATGACCTTTGTGTCATTAGGATAAAAGGTGGCTAGCTGCCCTTTGTCTTCTTGCTGACCATCAAGTGTAATGCTTCCCTGGCTAGCAGCATCTGTTTGTGCATCCCAATCAATAGGAGCGTTGCTAAGGTTGATGAGGGTAATCGAGGTATCGGGCAGACATCCGCCTGGCGTTGTTTGTATGCCAACCAGTGGATTAGGACTGATGATAAATTGCGCACCTGTGTCTGACAACGTGAACTTCACTGGTAGCATTACCTGTCCCTGATCGACAATCGTGAAAACAACCTCACCTGTATAGGGATGTTTAGGATCACTTGTGAGTCCCTGTGTGGCGACACTTACGGAAATCTTATCTGTTCCTCCGGCATCTAATTGACCACTTGTTTTTCCATTTGTAAGTACAAGCCAACCAGCTTGATTGTCACTCATCGCGCTGGCACTCCATTGAACGGCGGCATTACTCGTGTTTTGAATTGTCACGCTCTGGCTCTTTGGATTGGCGCGACCGGCAATTGCGGCAAATGTGAGTGAAGGGGTCGAAAGTTTCAAGATGTCGGTTGTCGTACCAGCCGTGGTTTGAAGAGTAAGAAATGCGTGTTGTCCGGTCGTACTGGTTCGTGCCTCTACTACGTACTCTCCTGCTAACTGCGTTGTAGGAATAGACACGGAAGTATCAAACGTTCCTTTGTCGTTGCTTTGCGCGCGGACTGATTTCCCGTCAGCACCTTTTAGCTGAGTGCCGTTTATATAGAAGAAAATGGCACTGTTAGAGCCAAAATGTTCTCCATGTACGCGTATAGCTTGACCGGCAGCAACACTTGTGTTCGCATTCTTCATTGTAAGTGTTGGTTCTGCGTTTGTGTTTGCCGAAACCGGAGATGTGCCAAGTAACGCATCAGTGTATGTCGACAGAATATAGATGCCCAGTCCTCCAATGAGACACACCAGTAGAAGTACAGGCAACCAATATCTCAAACGAGAGTTCTTTCCCGTACCGTTTTTCGGCAAGATGATTGCTCGCATTCTTGCCAGACTATTCTGCATTACTAATAGTGGCTCTGGTACTGCCGCTTGCCCACGTGAGACGCCAACTGCTGGCCCTGCCTCGTCGTGCTGCCGGTCAAGCCAACTTTGTCGCCAATGCTGCGCCGCTTTACTTGTGGCGGCGAGACTCTCCGCGCTCCCAGATACTTCTGAAGGCGCACCTAACCCCCATTGCAATGGCTCAAAGTTTGGACGAGGTGGCGTGTACTGCCGGGTTGGTGGCGTTGATGAACGAATGACTTGCTCTGACCACTGGCTTGGGGCGCGTAGTAGTTGTCCCTGTGGGGCGACCGGCGATTGCTGAATCCAGTTCGAGGGTGCCTGTCTTGGGGTTGTAGGAAGTTGAACATTTTGTATTGGTTGCTGTACTGGCTGTTGGAACCCATTGTTTCTCTGCATACCATTCTGCTGTTGTGGACTCAATGCTACTTGTTGCTCATTCTGCGGTACACTCATCCGTCCTGCGGCAGATTGAGGTGTGTTAGGTAGCGCGCCAGGAAAATTCTGTAGTGGAACGTTTGGCGGCACTTGTGAAGTAGTCTGATTGTATGTTCCTGCTTGCTGTGGAACATACTTATGCTGTGGTTGTATCGTGCGTCCTTGCGGTCCTTGTTGTGATGAGAGAGGTGTTTGTTGTTGTGCTCCTTGCATAGGAGGCTGCGCTACAGCTAAACGTGCATTTGTCGCATTGAAGCCGCAGTTTTTACAAAAACGAGCATCAGCCGGAAGTTCAGCATGGCACCTTGGGCAACGATACATAGAGAGATACTACCTTTTCCTGAAATCAAAATGTGTGCATTTTTGACAGTTACATAACAGCATGTAACTGCTCCGTTAAGAATGTAACGTGTTGACACATCGAAATTCACGAATAATACCCGTTTGTCCTAGTGTAGAGCGGGCTGTAGCGGCTAAGGTGTTCACCTGATCTTTGCTTTCTGTTAGAATTGGAGCCAAATAGTCTTGACTATCTCCAAAAAAACGCTAAAATCTCAATAGAATATATACTATGCTATAGATTTATGAGGTTTGCATGCATATCGTCGTTGTTGGAGTAGATCACACTACTGCGCCCATTGCGTTACGCGAACGAATTTCTTGCTCAGCACGTCAAATACCACACGTTCTTTCTCTTATAAAAGAGCGTGTTCAGGAGTGCGTTCTCCTTTCTACTTGCAACCGTACAGAGTTGTATGTTGTATGTGCTGAGGTAGATGCTGAACGTGAATACCTGTTACACATACTCAGTGAAGCTAGAGACGTTTCGTACGGGGAACTTGAGTCGCACTGTTACACGTGGACTGACGAACAAGCTGTATCTCACCTGCTTGGTGTTGCCTGCGGTTTGTATTCGCTGGTGCCAGGAGAACCGCAGATTCAGGGGCAGGTAGCTGAAGCATTAGAGATCGCGCAAGGCGGCGGTTTTGCTGGCCCGGTGACATCAGCCCTTTTTCGGGCCGCGCTCGTTACGGGAAAACGAGCACGCAATGAAACAGCGATTAGCCGTAATGCGGTGTCTATAAGCCATGTCGCGGTCCAGCTAGCGCGCCATCTCTTCCCCGATCTCCATAACGCCCATATTCTGCTTGTTGGGTCGGGACAGATGAGCGAGGTGGCCGCGCGTAATCTACTTGATAACGGCGCACAGCAACTTGTGATCATCAACCGAACTCATGCAAACGCTGTGAGTCTTGCGCAAACACTGCATGCTACACATCGCAGTTTCGCCGAACTTTCAGATGCACTCATAGATGCTGACGTAGTAATCAGTTCAACTAAAGCTCCACGGGCACTCATAACGCCCGAACGCATGCAGCCTATTCTTGAGAAACGCAATGGACGCTCGCTACTTCTTATAGACATAGCACTGCCGCGTGATATCGATCCTGCCGTTGGCGCGCTGCCGGATGTACATCTCTATAACCTCGACGATTTACAGGCGCAGGTCGAGCGTGGCATTTCTCTGCGCTTACAAGAGGTTGAGCATGTCCGCACGATTATCGCGGAAGAGGCGGCAGCGTTTGAGCGTTGGCTTGCCTCGCTAAGCGTTACGGGAACCATCAGTGATCTACGTCAATCAGTTGAATCCGTGCGTCAACAAGAATTAGCGCGCGCTATGCGTACACTTGCTCCAACACTTTCCGAACGTGAAGCCACCGTGGTACAAGAGCTTACGACACGGCTGGTAAACAAGATGCTCCATACTCCTATGCTGCGTCTAAAAGCAGCAGCAGCCGATGGGCAAGGACATATTTACACTGAAGCATTACGCTATCTTTTTAATTTGGAAGAGAATCATGAAGTCCATAACGATAGGAACGCGAGCCAGCAAACTGGCTATGATACAGACGCAGTGGGTTGTCGAACGGCTACGCCAGCAGTGGCCCAGCCTTGATGTAACAATCGAGCAAATTCGTACAACTGGCGACCGCGTAACTCAGGTCCCACTCTCGCAAATTGGTGGTGATGGTGTATTCGTGCTCGAAATCGAGCGCGCCTTGCAGGAACACCGCATCGACCTTGCCGTGCATAGCCTCAAAGATTTACCTACGTTACAACCCGACGGCCTACGCCTCGTTGTAACGGGACCTCGCGAGGATGTGCGCGATGTTCTTATTACAAGAGACGGACCGCAAGTGCGTGATGCACAGTTACGTATTGGCACAAGTAGCTTACGCCGTACAGCGCAGTTACGCGATATCTATCCCACCGCCGTCATCTCCTCGATACGTGGAAATGTTGATACACGTCTGCGGAAACTTGACGCCGGAGAGTACGACGCTATCGTGCTCGCGGCTGCTGGCTTGCACCGGCTTTCCCTGGAAGCGGGCTTAACAAACCGCCTCACGTATCTTCCTGCAGAAGCCATGCTACCCGCACCTGGACAGGGCGCGCTGGGATTGGAAATACGCGACGAGCCAGAATTACGCGACCTGCTGGCACCATTGCAAGATCGAGAAGTGCAGGCCGCAACAAGTGCCGAGCGTATGTTTATGCGTCGCCTCGGTGCCGGTTGTTATCTGCCTGTAGCCGCGCATGCCACGATTGCGGATGAAGTTTTTACGATACGTGGCCTTGTGATTAGTCTGGACGGGCAACGCCGTATTGCTGTACAACAGAGTATGGCCTGGACAGCAGAAACGACAGATGTACAGGCTGAACAGCTTGGCGTCAGTCTTGCTGAAGCAGCGTTAGAACAGGGTGCATACGCGATTGTGCATGAGATAGACGCGCTGCGGGAACGGGAGCAATTGCATGTCTGAGCCGCAAGTCGCTACTCTGCCATTACAGGGAAAGCACGTCCTGGTGACACGCACACGCGAGCAAGCTAGCGTCTTGAGCGTGGGTCTGAAAACGTTGGGCGCGCTCCCTGTAGAATTTCCAACCATTCGCATCGTGCTGCCATCTGACTGGACCCAGCTAGACAATGCTTTGCAGCGGCTCTATTCCTCGAACTCTACCAAACAAGCAAGCGGCAATGCATATACATATGACTGGCTAGTATTTACCAGTGCCAACGGCGTCCATATCTGCCTACAACGCTTGCAACAGTTAGGCTATGAGCCGCATAACTTGCGACATGTGCGTATTGCTACAATTGGTCCGGCCACTGCTGAGGCTCTTACCGTGTATGGCTTGACCGCCGATGTCATACCCGATGCCTATGTAGCAGAGGGTGTTGCTGAGGCGATTATCGAGGATGCACGGCAGCACAATATCGTATTTGCTGGCCAACGCATCCTATTGGCTCGTGCGGCTGAGGCGCGGAAAGTGCTGGCCGAGATGTTGCACGAAGCAGGTGCGCTTGTCGACGACATTCCTGCATACTACACGCTTTCTGCCGCCGTTGACGACGAGCGAGGGCGCAATGTCTGGAACATGCTGCAGCAGAGACGACTTAACATTATTACATTTGCGAGTTCTTCTACCGTCCGAAACTTTATGACATGGGTGAAGCAGTGCGAGGAGGAAACGGGCGTTCCTCTTCCTCCTACCCTTCTTCCTACTATTGCTTGTATCGGCCCTATTACCTCACAGACCGCGCGTGAATTTGGTCTTACCGTGGCTATTGAAGCCGAAGAGTTCACGATAGATGGTCTGCTGAAGGCAATTGTGAAATATGAGGAAAGACAATCATGACAGAACAGATTATCGTCAATCAGAACGAAGTTACGCATCTTGAGACATCGCCAGCACCTGCAAAGCCAAAGGCCAAGCAGCCGCGTCAATTAGTCCGCTTCACGTTTTACAAGCTTGATCCACAGTGGCAACTGCTTCCTGCTGACGTGCGCGAACGTGGCAAAGCTGACCTAAAGCAACTCTTTGACGCACATGCGGAAAACGCTTTGATTCGCAGTTTTGGTCTCTACGGCATACGGTCCGACGTTGATTTTATGCTCTGGCAAGCCACCTATGATATCGAGGACTTACGTACGCTGAGCAGTCAGATTCGGCGTAGCGCAATGGGACCCTATCTACAAGAGGCACAAGCCTTCCTGTCGATGACCAAACGCTCAGTCTATGTCGGCAAAAACGCTCGCGGTGCTCATGACCCGCGCCTCGTGATTGCGCCTGAAGATCGCAAATACCTCTTCGTCTATCCCTTCGTTAAAACTCGCGCATGGTATGCCCTGCCTGCCGAAGACCGCAAACGTATGATGAACGAGCACATTCGCGTTGGCCTGACCTATCCCACCGTATCGCTCAACACAACCTACTCGTTCGGTATTGACGATCAAGAATTTGTCGTCGCCTTCGAGACCGACAACCTTGCGGACTTCCTCGACCTTGTGCAAGAACTCCGCGAAACTGAGGCCAGCATGTACACCCTGCGCGACACACCCATGTTTACCTGCGTAGCCCAGTCATTGGACAGCATTCTCGAAGCGATCGGAGCGTAGTACGCCCAATGACGGTGTTTAGATACGGGTAGGGACCGCATTCATCCCGTCCGTCTTAGTAGCCCATATAAGAAGAGGTACGGGTCTGATTCATCACACCCCGTCAAGAGTGCAAGCGGGGTGTGATAATAATGTTTCACAATATATCCTGGCTACCGTAGGGACCGCATTCATCCCGTCCCTTGCCTTGAGAAGAAATATGCACATCTCCAACGTTTTTATCGGGTGAACCAATTATCAGACTCGTACCCCTCATTGGGTAATGATAGTAATAAGGTAATATAGGTAATGAGCAATTCAGCATACACGGAAAACAATTTATCGCTTTCACGTTCGCACGAACTATTCGCGGAGGCACAAACATTGCTTCCAGGCGGCGTCAACAGTCCTGTACGCGCCTTTCGTGGCGTCGGTGGCGAGCCTGTCTTCATCGACCATGCCAACGGCGCGTATCTCTATGACGTAGACGGGAATAAATATCTTGATTATGTGCAGTCATGGGGACCGATGATTCTCGGCCACGCCTATCCTTCGGTCGTGGATGCCGTGGTACAGGCAAGTCAACGTGGCTTCAGCTTTGGCGCACCAACGCGGGCCGAGAGCGAACTGGCGAAACTGGTTATAAAGAACGTGCCCTCGGTTGAAATGCTGCGTTTTGTCAACTCTGGTACCGAGGCGACCATGAGTGCCTTGCGCCTTGCTCGTGCCTATACTGGGCGCGACAAGATCATCAAATTCGCTGGCTGCTATCATGGGCATGCCGACATGCTGCTGGTGCAAGCTGGCTCCGGCGTTGCCACGATGGGCCTACCCGATAGCCCCGGCGTTCCTAGCGAAGCGACACGCAATACACTGACTGTCCCATATAACGATAGTGCTGCCGTCGAGCAGTTGTTTCAATTGTATCCCGACTCTATCGCCGCCATTATCGTCGAGCCTGTTGCCGCTAACATGGGTCTGGTACTGCCACTGCCGGGCTATTTAGAAGCGTTACGTAGCTTGACACAAAAATACGGCGCGCTACTGATTTTTGATGAGGTCATGACGGGCTTTCGTTTAGCACCAGGAGGTATGCAGCAGCGAGCAGGCATCCGGCCAGATATCACCTGCTTCGGTAAAATCATCGGTGGTGGACTGCCCGTTGGCGCCTATGGTGGAAGACGCGACATTATGCAACAGGTTGCGCCTCTCGGCTCAATGTATCAAGCTGGTACATTGTCGGGTAATCCGCTCGCAATGGCGGCAGGTATCGCGACGCTTACTGAACTAGGCAAGCCGGAGCAATACGAGCGACTTGAGCACAAAAGTGAACTACTCGGCGAAGGCATTACTAGAGCGATTGCTGATACAAAGGCTGATGTTCAACTGGTTCGCATCGGTGCGATGTTCTGTCTCTACTTCACAACGGAATCTGTAGTTGATTATACCAGCGCGAAGAAGTCGGATACAGCACGTTTCGCACGCTTCTTCTGGCATCTGCTGGAACGCGGCATCTACCTGCCACCATCGCAATTCGAGGCGTGTTTTATCTCGCTTGCACTCGACGATGCCATGCTCAACGAAACCATAAAACACATAGAGCTGGCACTACAGCAGGTCGCGTAAGAAAGGTTTTCTGATGGCAAGTTTTCCCACAATTCGTATGCGACGTACGCGCCAGAACGAGAAGCTACGTAGCCTCGTACGCGAGACGCGTCTAAGCGTCGATCAATTAATCTACCCGATGTTTATCGCCGAAGGTTTGCAGGAGCCGCGCGAAATCGCCTCTATGCCAGGAATTATGCAGTGGCCTGTAGAGCAGGTTGGACGTGAGGTCGAGCGCATCGCCAGTCTCGGTATTCCAGCCGTGCTGCTATTCGGTATTCCATCCGAAAAAGACGAGGTGGGTTCACAGGCATATGCCACAAAAGGCATCATTCAGCAAGGGATACAGCGCATCAAAGCGCAAACGCCAGATACTCTCGTGGTTACCGATGTATGTCTCTGCGAATATACCAGTCACGGGCATTGTGGCGTTATCCGCAACGGCGATGTGCATAACGATGAGTCGCTCACTCTACTCTCGCGTATGGCCCTCTCACACGTCGAGGCAGGAGCAGATATCGTCGCGCCCTCCGACATGATGGATGGTCGTATTGGCACCATTCGTTCCGCCTTAGACGAGCACGGTTTCAGCCAGACGCCAATCATGGCCTACTCCGCCAAGTTCGCCTCCGGCTTCTACGGCCCATTTCGTGAAGCCGCCGAATCCACACCTCAGTTCGGCGACCGTCGTTCCTACCAGATGGACCCCGCCAACGCCCGCGAAGCCCTGCGCGAAGTCGAACTGGACATCTCCGAAGGAGCCGATATCGTCATGGTCAAGCCCGCCATGCCCTATCTCGACATCCTCCGACAAGTCCGCGATACCTGCGACCTCCCCATCGCCGCCTACAACGTCAGTGGCGAATACTCTATGATCAAAGCCGCCGCCCAAAACGGCTGGATTGACGAAAAACGCGTCGTGATGGAGGTCCTGACGGGCATTAGAAGAGCGGGTGCGGATATGGTAATAACGTACTTCGCGCCGGATGTTGCAGGGTGGTTGAGGGAAGAGTAAAAATTTCAAATAGCTTTACAGCTTAACTAGGGAAATAAGCATAACAGTCACTTTTATGCTTATTTTCTGTTTTGATCTATCTATAATTGACTTCTGTTTTGCTTTCTATGGTATACTGCAAAAATAAAAATGTAGTGGAGGCCATAGATGGCAGTTCCAGATTTCCAAAGTCTTATGCTATCTTTATTAAAGATTACGACCGATGGGCAAGAACATAGCAATGCAGAAGTCACTGAAATATTAGCACAACAGTTTGGTTTAAACGAGAACGACAGAGATGAAATGCTACCGAGTGGTAGACAACGAAAATTTGATAATCGAGTCAATTGGACAAAGACGTATCTGCAAAAAGCCCTTCTATTATCAAGTACAGGAAGATCGAGATTTCGTATAACAGAACGAGGCATTAAGGTACTAAGGAGTAACCCTTCTTCTATCAATATAAAATATTTGAATCAATTCCCTGAGTTCTTAGCATTTCATACAGCTACTTCTGTTAAAGAGGGAAAGATCAATGGAAATGTCTCTGCTTCACAAGAGATTTTAGAAAAGACTAGTCAAACTCCGCAAGAAATTTTAGAGATAAGCTACCAAAACTTGAGACAGTCCCTCGCTCAAGACTTGTTAGAACGAATTAAAAATAATCCTCCAAAGTTCTTTGAGAACTTAGTTGTAGACTTACTTGTTGCAATGGGTTATGGTGGTTCTTTAAAAGATGCAGGTCAAGCTATTGGTCAAGTTGGAGATGGCGGTATTGACGGTATTATCAAAGAAGATAAGCTTGGCTTAGATGTAATTTACCTTCAAGCAAAACGGTGGGAAGAAACGGTAGGCGGGCCAGTAGTTCAGGGATTTGCAGGTGCTTTAATTGGAAAGAAGGCACGCAAAGGAGTATTTATTACTACCTCGACGTTTTCGGCTCAGGCTAGAAGTTTTGCAAGTGGTACTGAGAACTTGAAAATCATTTTAATTGATGGAGAGCAACTTGCCCAACTCATGATAGATTATGACGTTGGAGTTACCGAAGAGTCAAGATATGTCGTGAAAAAGGTAGATTTGGATTATTTTGGGGAGGAGTGATTAGCAGGAAAAGAATATGAGTACAGACCTTCAAACGCTTGCACAAGCCCATCAACAGATTTGTGCAGGAGAAGAGTTTCGCATTGCTTTTGGCAATTTCATGAATGAATTCTTTCTCTATAACACACGCAATCGGCAGGCTCTTCTTGATGACTCACCTAGTATGCCAGAAGCTCCTACTGAGGAGCAGTTACATTGGGCCGCTTTTTGCGCGGGTGCGGCTGAATATCTTGCAAAGCGATATCGGCTACAATGTCCACAATGGGCATATGACTCGTCCTATGTCCTAACCTCTCCCTGGTATATGGTAGGCCCCTTTGATAATCCTGTTATGCGCGCCTCTTTGGAAAAAGATGCTCCTGAACCGTGGCGAAAGCGCAATGTCTTCTGTAGCCCAAACAT
>CAXTUE010000114.1:0-10785 GCA_964247355.1 uncultured Ktedonobacteraceae bacterium
GTTGTGTAGGCGGGCAACGGACGTGATAAATCGGTCCCTACAGGCATTTCTTCTCATACATCGTGCTCTTTTGAAAAAACCTACTAGTGAAAGCACAAGGGGACAGGCCCTACTATACACACGACCGTGTGTATAGTAGGGCCTGTCCCCTTATGGGCGTCCGTCTCCAAATAAGCTCTACTGTGGGCCGAGCAATGTATGGCGTATCAGCGTCAGATGAGTAAGAGGGCCGAGACCGCCAGGAACGGGTGTTAGAAACGAAGCAACCTCACGCACGGAGGGAAAGTCTACGTCGCCAACGATTTGATTGTTTACCGCATTGATACCAGCATCTAACACAATCGCTCCTGGCTTTACCATATCCGAGGTAATCAGGTTTGGGTGTCCAACGCTTGCCACGAGAATATCCGCACTACGCGTAATGTCTGCGAGATTTTGTGTATGGGAGTGGCAGATAGTGACGGTTGCATCATTGCGCATGAGCATAAGGGCAATTGGTTTTCCTCCAACATTGCTTCTTCCAACAATAACGGCGTGTCTGCCCACTATTGGAATGTTCGCGTCGCGAAGAACGGTAAGCACTACGTCGGCGGTTGAGGGGATAAAACTGGGAAAGCCGAGCAGTAGATTACCCGCATTACTTGCACCCAGGCCATCAACATCCTTTTCTGGACGCAACACATCCGTCACGATACGCTGCTGGATATGCGAGGGCAGGGGCAATAACAGGGCAACGCCATCAGCCGTCGTGTCATTACTGAGTGCCGCAACCTCTGTACGTAGTTCCTCTTCATTCATTTCAAAAGGATAAGCAAATGTGGCGCAACTCAGGCCGATAGAACTACAAGATCGTACTAACTGCCGACTATACACCTCTGCCGCTGTATCATGACCCACAATAATTTGTGTGAGCCGAGCTGGACGATGATGTAAAGCGTGAAATTGATGCGCTTCACGGCGCAGTTTTTCGGTTAATTGTACCCTCAGAGGGCGGCTATCGTAAATGATCGCAGACATTATTTCTCGTTTCCATACTTCTTAAATTTTAGTGAATTTTATCACAAAATCAGGTAGGGACCGATGATGGTGTTTCACAAACTTGGAGGTAGGGACCGTATGCATCACGTCCGTCTTTGGTCTCTTACCTCACCTCGGCAAACGGACGTTATGAATACGGTCCCTACGGTCTCCAGGCTATCCATATTGTTTCATTACAACACACAATTGGTTCCTACAGGATAGCCACTTGGGTGAAAAAGTGGAAAAGCACGTCGAAATGCGTTACAATGGCCCAGGGTAGGCATTGTAGAAAGACCTGAGTATGCAGGTTTGCAAATAGCTATTTTGTACTATGTACACAAGACAGGGAGGATTTTATGGCGAGTGACAGTTCATTTGATATAGTATCGGAATTTGATGAGCAAGAGTTGCTCAACGCCATCGATCAGACGCGGCGTGAGGTACAGACGAGGTTTGACTTAAAGGATACCAAGACTGACATCGTGCATACAAAAGAAAATATTATGATTGTTACGGATAGCACTATGACGCTCAAGAGCGTACGTGACATTCTTGAGTCAAAGGCCGTGCGTCGCAATCTCTCGCTCAAGATTTTCAAAATAGGAAAAGAAGAGAATGCCGCTGGTGGTAGAGTTAGGCAAGTGATTGAATTGCAGCAAGGACTCACGACTGAACAGGCAAAGGAGATCAGCAAGTATATACGGGAGAACAGCCCGAAAGTAAAGCCGCAGATTCAGGGTGATGCGGTACGGGTAGTCGCGAAGAGTCGAGACGAACTGCAAGGGGTAATCGCCCTGCTGAAACAAAAAGATTATCCTATGGCACTTCAATACATCAATTATAGAGGGTAGAGGTTGTAAGGGGTGGATATAATGCACTGTGAAAATACAGCGCACTGTATCCCACCCTTATAAGAGAATTTTCAAGTACTTTAGTACCAAAGCTGTGTTCAAGCGCGAGAATTGTAGTACCCTACCCTTACAAGTAACTATCTGCATACTTACGAGAAAGTGACGCCTTCATGCCTGGGAACCAACAAGCCTTCAGTACAGCGATCAACGCAGCCGACCGTTTCCGTTGGGACAGTCAATGGATGGAGGCAGCACAGGAGTATCAGCAAGCACTGGCGGAATTTCCTGATGATGCAGAGGCACGGGGCGGTCTAGGCTTTTGCTATATGCAGACAAAGCAGTGGCAACAAGCCCTTAATGAATACGAGTACATTCTTAAGCGCGATTCGAGCAATGTTATTGCGTTAAGTAAGACTGCAGAATTGTACGGCATTCTTGGACGACGTGATGATGCATATAGAGCGTATCTCCTGCTGGCAGACCTGTACTCGCAAGCAGGTCAGGGAGCACGTGCGGAGGCCGCATGGCAGAAGACGATACAACTGGCACCGGATAATCCAGTGCCTCATGAGCGACTTGCAACATATTATTTTGAGAAAAAAGATATTGCATTAATGATACAAGAGCGGCTAGCTGCTGCGCAGGGCTATCTGGCTCGTAATGAGCGTACGCTAGCGCGAATGCAATGTGAAGAGGTGTTGCGTGTGGATGCAAATAATAAGCAGGCGCAGCAGTTTCTCATATATATAACAGGTAGACGAAGTTCTGATTCAGCACAAGAGGCTGCACTTCCAACACATACATCATCAGGTCCATTGGCATTTCCTGAGCGTCCTGATCAGCCTCTGGTTGAGCCAACGACAACAGGAACTATTAGCGGAGGGAATACTGGCATCATGGGTAACATGAGTAACGCAGGCAATTATGGTGGAGCGAATTATGCAGGGGCACCCCCTGCAATAGGGGGGAGTAATGGAAATATGGGCGGACAAAATCAGAATGGGCGTGCGCGCATCACCGCTAATCAAGTTACAGGTGTGCTAAAACAGGCTCAGGCACTACAGGCTCAAGGTCGCTTTAATGATGCTATTGACCTCTGTGAGCAAATTATGGAGAGCGGTATCGACCGTCCTGATGCACGTTATTTTCTCGGCTGGCTCTATCAGGAACAACAGCGTTGGGAAGATGCTATTCGTCAGTTCCAACTGTTACTCAATGATCCAGATTATGCACTCTCCTGCTACTATGCGCTTGGCCAGTGTTATCGTGCAAAAGGCGACTTGCGTACTGCGGCAGTTCATTTTGATGAGGCGGTTGATCGCGTCAATCTGGATGCACTAACTGTTGAGGAGTCCGATCAACTGGTGCAATTATGCCAGGAAGCGGCTGATGCACACCGGGGGCTTGGTGAGCAGGAACAGGCTCTCACTGTGTACAACGCGCTACTCGGCTTTTTGCATAGTAGAGGCTGGAACGAGAAAGTGGCACAAGTCGAGTTCATGCTTCAGCAGATGCAGAACACGCCACCTCCTGCTCCTCCCGTTCGCCCTACACCTCCACTGGGCAATGCAGGGTATTCACAGCAAGCTGTGCAGCAGCCACTCTCGGATGCGTCGACTATGACCTTTAATATGAGTGATGCGGTAGGTCAGCCTACGATACAACAGCCACCTCAGCAGCCTGTCCCACCAGCACCTCCGACACAGATGGTGCCTGTGTCTAATCCAGGTAGCTCTGTGGGCGAACTTCCTGACTGGCTGACGGGTATACTCAATGAGGCAGACAAGGCGCAGGTAACAAATACACCAGCAACTCAACATGCTCAGCCAGCACAGTCGTCAGTGACGGACATGCCAACGATGGAGCAACGCCTTGCACCTCCTGATGCAAAGGTCCAAAAGTCACCCTCTGCTCCGCTTACAAGCAGTGTTACTCCCGCCGAACCACCACCAGCGTCTCCTTCATGGTTGACCGATAATGGAAAGACGGCTGCGAACGCTACAGGTGCCCTACCATCAGAAGCGCGTGTAGAAGCAGTTTCATCACAACCACAGGCTATACCACCAACGCCTATTCCTGCTGCTTCGGTTCCTGTACAATCTGTATGGCAAGAGCCAATCGCGGCACCCCTTCCCGTTGTTCCTGCACCGGCACCACAGTCAGCACCACCGCCACCGCCACAGCCGTCGCCAGTTCCAACGCTTACCGAGGCATCATTAGCAGCACCAGAGCCACCACAGCGTAGAGGGGCAGAGGACCTGCTGAATCAAATGGCTGGTGTTGGCTCGGACGAGGAACTCAAGCATGTAGCCGAAACGGTATTGACCAGCACAGCATCCTTGCCAGAAAACATTCGACTTCAAGTGATGCGCTCCATGCAGGACATCCAAAAGTATATCAGCCATGGACTGCTGAATTCTGCGACGGAAGAGTGTTTACGCGTTATAGACATGGCACCACAGTATTTAGATGTTCATCAAGTATTGTGTGAGATTTATGTGCGGCAAGGTAAGGTTGAGCAGGCAATCACGAAATACGCTATTCTCGTCGATACCTATATCGTCAATGGACGTACCGACGACGCTATTGCTACCTATAAGCGCATCCTACAGCTAGAGCCTAACAACCTGACCTACCGGACCCGCCTCATCAGTCTGCTCACGACACAGGGCAACAAAGAAGACCTCCTGCGTGAACGCACACTTGCGGCGGAGTCTTATCTACGTCTTGGCTATATGGATCGAGCCTTGACCGAGCTTGAGCAAGCGTTACAGGAAAGTCCGACCAGCGTCCCTACACGCTTGAATTATGCCCTGGCACTACAAAAGCTTGGACGGTCACAACAAGCTGTGACAGAATACCAGCGCGTGTTGCAGATCGATCCACGCAATCTGACAGCACTTGTACGCTGGCATATTTCGATGACCACAACTCCCGATACCGCGCGCTCAACCATCTATGAGGTGTTGTCTCGTGTGTGTTGGCAGTTGCGTGGAGAAGGTCAGAAGCACTACGATATCGTTGCCCGCGAATACATACAAGCGGCGGATATGTACCCGAACAACGCTGATGTGCTCTACTCGCTTGGACAGATACACCAGCAAGCGGGTAGCTATGACAAAGCTATTGATGCTTACACACAAGCGATGCGCGATAGCGTTGTGGAGGTGCTGGCCCGCGCAAGTGCCGCAAACTGTTTCCTGGCACAGGGCAAACCAGAGGCTGCTATCCAACAACTTGAGCAAGCATTGCAAAGTGTGCGGCGTTCTCCAAACACGCTTGAGCCAAGCGTTTGGGCCGCACGCCCACGTGAAGCAGGCGAAGAGCACCAAGCACCAGAGGTCGAACTCTCTCTCATGCTAGCGAAGGCGTACGAGCGTACTGGTAGGCAGGAGCAGAAAGAGGCCATTCTACGTCAGATACGACAGGCCCGGCCTGGACAGGATGAAGTCGCGCCAGCACTTGCGGAAATCTCAGCACGGCAGGGAGATGTTCCAGGGGCGTTACGTGAATATGCTGAGCTTGTGAAGCATTATCGCAGCAATCGCCAGACCGACAGTGCTTTAAGTGTACTCAACGAGATGGTTCGGCTGGCACCACAGGACCCGCGCGCACATGCCGACCTCGCCGACATTTATGTGGCACGTGGGCAGCTCGATGAAGGTATTGCGGAACTACGCTTGCTTGCGGATATCTACCTGCGACGTAACCAGCTTGAGCAGGCGGCTGAGGCTCTACAACGTGTCGGAAGTATTTACGCCGAGATAGGTAACAACAATGAGGCACTGGCGAATCTACGTCGTGCGGTTGAACTAAATCCTAACTCGATGGATTTGCTACGCGAAGTAGTCAGCTTCTGTCTCCAACTCTCGCGTACCGTCGACTCCTCGTACGCGAGAGATGCTGCGAAATATCAGAGCATCATCGCGCACCACTACTTCGATACGCAACAGGTAAAGGAGTCGGTGGCCGCATTGCAGCAATTAATCACCATTGATCGCGGCAACTACGAAGCCTACGATCTGCTCGGACAAACTTACCAGTCCGTCGGCGAGTACGAGCAAGCCAGTCGTGTCTATCGCAATCTAGCAAAGGTCGCGCCCGAAAGCGATGTTGCCCGCGAACGTCTCGCGACATTGCAGGAGTTACGCACAAAATAAGTAGCAACGAGATACAGCCTGAAAGAATACGTTCTTTCAGGCTGTATCTCGTTTCCTTGAAAAAAGTTATGCCGCCAGCAAGCGTTCGACGGTATTGAGCAGATCATCCAATTCAAAAGGCTTATTCAATCCAACGAGATTGCGTTTTCGCACTTCCTGCATCGGCAGGTGTGCGCTCATAATAATAGTAGGCATATTTCTAAATTGCTGCAAAGATTGCAGGGTATCATAGAGTTCGAGACCATTCATACTGGGCAAGCGATAATCAGTAATCACAAGGCTAGGTTTGACTGTCTGTACCATTTGCAGTGCCTGAAAGCCATCTGTCACTAGCAGCGCCTTATACGGTGTCTCTTGCGAGAGTGCCTCGACAAGAAATGTGCCAATACTATCATCATCTTCGATCACAAGAATAACAGGTTTATGTTTATCTATAACGAATTGTTCGTTTTGCTGGTTTATCATATTACACACTCCAAGTGTCTCAATACAAGCCCCTCACATTTACGTAACACTTACTAATACGAACTGAAGGATAAGCTGGTCTCGCTCATTCATTGAAATCTGCTTAATGTTTGCTTAATGTACGCTTGGAAAAGAGAAAAATGGAGAATAGATGCCAATTCTCAGAAATTTGAATAAACATCTTGCCAAAGTAATTGACCTATGGTATAGTATATCTCGCAAGCCGATGTAGCTCAATGGCAGAGCAGCACTTTTGTAAAGTGCATGTTGGAGGTTCGATTCCTCTCATCGGCTCTTCAAATTATTCTACAAACTTCTCACCAGCTCCTCAAGCGTCTCGAAAACCATCGTTGGTTGTTCTCCTATTGTGTCAAACAAGCCGTGAGAGCGATTGAGCCATGTGGCTTGCATACCTGCGTTCCTTGCGCCAATCACATCGAACGGGTTTGATGAGATGAGGCGTACCTCTTCTAGTGAGCGTTGTAACCGATTGGCTACGAGTTGGTATGCCTTTGGCGATGGCTTATATGTTTTAATCTCATCAACACTGACGAAACCTCGAAAAAACGTTTCCAGGTGTGCAGTTCGCATAATTGTTGTCAGCATGGACGGACTGCCATTGGAAAAAACGACCATTGTATATCCCTTTGTCTGTAGTTGTTCGAGGCCACCCTGAACATCTGGAAAAAGGGCAAGGTCGTTGTACTGGGCCATAAGCTGTTGCTTCTGCTCATCGCTAAGCTGTCCATTCACGGCGGCAAGGGCATAGTCCAGAGCTTTGCGCGTCACCAACTCGAAATCTTCGTATTGTCCCATCACGGTCAAACGGAAGCTGTACTCTAGCTGTTTTTGTCGCCAGATTTCCGCCGCGCGGACCGCGTTTTCTTCTGATAAATACTGCTTAAGCTGAGTCCAGATGCGTAGAGGATCGACAAGCGTTCCATACATGTCAAAGGCCAGGGCTTCCTGCGTCATATTTCTACTGCTTTCTTATATATAGTATCCTTCTGAAAGAGCAAGCACGTAAATGCTATCTCTGTCTCAAACTCATTGATGGCAGATATCTTCTGCTTTATCTCGTCTGAGAGATGCCAGTAGTTAGGAGTCATCATCCCGATTTGCACTATCTCTTGTGTAGTGAGGCGTAACGTGCTACTCACTGAAGTCGTGGCTATGTGGCGAAAGTAGGGCGCGAATTGCTCGATCACATGCGCTTGTTTGTGTTCTTCGATGTTCAGTAAATGTAGTGTCTCGCGTAGTTGTTGTAAATGCTGGGGAGCAGGAATAACCACGAGTGCGATGCCGCCAGGAGTTAAAATGCGCGCAAACTCTTCGACATTGCGTGGCGCGAAAATGTTGAGCAGAATGTGCAGGGAGTCGTTTGCGAAGACCAGCCGTTCTTTAAGATTGGCAACGAGGAAGTGGATGCTTTTGTAGTGCTTCGCTGCCATACGCACCGCCTCTTTCGCGATATCCAGCCCAATGTAATCTATCTCGGCATCAGGTAGCAGCCGCTTCAGCGCGGTTTGTAACTGACCAAGATAATACCCTTCGCCGCATCCTGCATCGAACATGTTGAGGTAGGGCAAACCAATTTCTTTGTCCGTTTTCAAATAGTCATAGAGTACTTCAGTTAGTGCTGTGACAAGGGGTTGATAATGCCCGGACTCTAAAAAGGTGCGGCGCGCCAGCAGCATTTCTTTCGTATCGCCCATACTATCGGGTAGCTTTTTCGTGAGCAGGTTGATATAGCCCTCTCGCGCGATGTCGAACGTATGATTATTTTCGCATTTGACTGTATTGGCAACTTGCGTAACATGCGTTCGACATAAAGGACAGGTCAGGAGACGTAAGTACTGCGGTATGTTCATGTCGCCTCCACTTGCTAGTACGTTTCCCTCTTTATTATGCCACGATTGCGGAGGGAACTGTATAATTGTACCTGTTCGATTGTTCTGCTACAATGAAATGAAAAATACTGCCTAAGTAAGGAAATAGATTATGAACTATGCAATTCTCGGTGGTGGCGCGTTGGGATTGATGACGGCGTATCGTCTCACACAGGCTGGTCATACGGTGATGGTGTTTGAGCAGGAGCCTGTCGCTGGGGGACTTGCTGCCGGATTTCATGTGAGCAGTGACGAACAGGTGTGGCTGGAAAAGTTTTATCATCACCTGTTCCAATCGGACACAACGGTGATACAGATAATTCAAGAACTGGGTCTGGGCGACCGTCTTGAGTGGTTGCGTCCGCGTTCAGTCTGTCTTTTAAACGGTAAAACCGAGCAGCTTGACTCGCCTTTGTCACTACTCCGTTTCAAGCCATTGCGTCTCTATGAGCGCCTGCGGGTCGCGGCAGTACTGGCTTTTCTCAAAGTTGTTCCACCTGCGTGGTTAGAGGGAAAGACTGCTGATGCATGGTTGCGCCGTTGGATGGGGAAGCGTCCTTACGGAATGCTTTTTGAGCCACTCTTCGTCGGAAAGTTTGGTGCGATGAAGAACGAGATCGCGCTTCCGTGGTTCTGGGCGCGTATTCATGATCGCACGACGCGCCTTGGATACATTCGTGGTGGTTTTCAGCACGTATACGAACGCCTTGTAGAGCGCATAAGTCAAAGAAATGGTAAAGTTCTGCTCAACATAAGCGTCGAGAGCGTGGAGCAAGTCGAGGGAAATAAAAATGGCAAGCAGCAATGGAGTGTGCGCACAAACACGGGAACGTGGACCTTTGATCGTGTCATTTCGACATTGCCCACGCGTCTCTCCTGTCGGCTAATTGCAGCACTACCAGAGGCTTATCGTGCGAAATACGACTGGGGACAAGCCTATGGAGCGCATTGCCTGATACTGTCCCTCACGCAACAATTGACTGATAGCTACTGGATCAATATTTGTGATAGCGGGTATCCCTTTACTGGTTTGTTTGAGCACACAAACTTTCGCTCCCCCAGCGAATACGATGGCAAACATCTCCTGTATCTTGGCAATTATCGACCGATGAATGATGCTTTATTCACAAAGAGCAAAGAGGAGGTCATCGCAGAATTTGTACCGCATCTGCAGCGACTCGTACCCGGCTTTAGTATGGAAGATATTCAAGAAAGCTGGCTATTTAAAGCACCGTTCGCCCAGCCAATTGTCACAAATGAGTACAAGCAGCACATTCCGCCACTCGAAACGCCACTTGATGGTGTATGGATAGCGAACATGTTTCAGATATACCCGCATGATAGAGGTCAAAATTATTCGTTCGAGCTTGCCGAACGTCTTGTAAAACAATTATTGTAGGGATCAACTTTATTGCGTCCAATGGTATAGCCGATTTATAGGGTATTACAATGGTCGCAAAAAAGTTGATCCCTACGAAATTCGCGCGAAGAGATCATTCTCACCCAGAACATCGGGTCCGACACGTGAGGTAGCAAGTTGATAGCACTCAAGGCTACGCCAATGTTGCTGTAACTCTTCTGGAATCTGAGCCATCATAGTATTCGGATTCATCTGTGTGCGATGCATGGCCCAGGAACGTGCTTTCGCCTCTTGCCACTGCTCAACATGAAGACGAACCGCGATTTGTTCGTCCGAAAGACCAAGCGTATTCGGGTTGATACCCTTAAAAACGTTCCCATAATCATCTTGTGCGCTCATCCATTCAGAAATGGTAACGATAGCACTCCGTGGAAATGACGCGTAGTACAGCTTCGCTGTAGCATGAGCAGGTCCAAGTTCGGGATAGAGGGCAGCGTCGGCAGCAGCATGAAAGGCACTGGTTGTATACTGATAGATTGCGATATGGTCGGGATGCCCATAGGCACCAGACTCGTCGAATGTCACGACTACTTGAGGGCGAAATTCCCGAATAATTGCTACAAGCTTGCCCACCGCGTCTGCCATATGTACACGTATGAAGGCGCGTGCGTCCTGATTTTCAGGCGTTCCCGCCATACCAGAATCGCGGTAATCAAGAAACCATAACTTGTGTACATGTAGAACTTCGGCGGCGGTGTGCATCTCTTGCTCACGCACCTGTCCCAGATTTTCTGGTGTGGCAAGCGCGGGATCAGCAATCTCTCCAACTTCGCCACGCGTTGCATAGACAAGGCCCGTTTCTACGCCGAGCATATTGTAGTGCAACAAGGCACCACTGATCATACCCTCGTCATCGGGGTGTGCGAAAACACCTAGTAATCGTTTTGTCGACATTGTTCTCATCCCTTATAATGTGTTCTTGTTGAATGGAACCTCAGCATTACTGTAACATGTACCACTCGCTTCTGTCAATTCTACTG
>CAXTUE010000115.1:0-5741 GCA_964247355.1 uncultured Ktedonobacteraceae bacterium
TTTACGATTTGATTGACTTGCTGTTGTCTATCCATTGAGACATTTAGGTAGAGCGTTTTTAGTACATTTATTACAGTCTGGATAGTCAGAGTCGTATCTTTTGTGGCTAATTGCATCAGAGCTTTTTGTGCTAAAAGGCCATATTGGCGTGAGTGTAGCAGTGTTCCTAGGTGTTCTAAGGCATCATCGGATTGAGAAGAGAAAGGAGACGTTTTTACTAAGCCTATAAGCTTTTCAACAATTTTCTCTGCAAGGGTCGGTTCAACTACCAACTCCTCTTCCAAACACAAGCTCACAAAAAAGAGGTCCTGTTGCAGAATATGCGTATATTGACTACGACGACTCACAATTTTCCCATCGAGGATTTGTTGTAGACGTGCCGTTAACGGTTTGCGTCCGAGTTTGCCTAAGAGCAGCAATGTAACCTCTTGCCAGTGTGGATCGTGCAGATGCTCTACTAAAAATTCGTTGATGATTTCTGGCTCTTCATTTTCTATGCCTCGCTTATAAACATCAACTGCGGCAAAATATTCTTGAAAGGTACGATGCACGAAGCCGTAGAGGGCTTCGTCGTTTTCACCTGTGCCACGCTCGACAATCAGACCAGCCTCGACTTGCATCAATTCAAGGAAGCGTTTCGCCTCGGCGCGTTGTTCCGCAACCTCTTTGAGCAAGCCATTCTTATTGAGGAAGTGTTCAATCTCATTGAGGAAGTGTTCAATCTCACGCGCTAGAAAGCGGGATGGAACATCAGTGTCTTTACTCTGGCTTTCTTCATCCTCATCAGCTTGCTCTTGTGAGCGTGTATGCAATATGTAGCCGAGATGGGCGACACAGGCGTACTGGTCGTCTTTGCTCATCTTCATGTTTTGCCAGCGACTATCGGTGCCTTTGAGCCTCGCCCATGTGTCGAGTAGCAGGTCGGCGCAACGGTCATATACTAGAATTCTTTTGTCGGGCAGACGTTCATAACGATGTAACGCTGTGATAACTGTAAGCAATAATGGATTGACCGCTAGCTTATGTAGACGCGAATTATCCTGTAGAGTTTTGTAGAGTGCTTCGAGTTCTTGCCGGTCATCGCTTGGTAGGGGCGAGAGTTGTAGTACATGTGTATACCAGCGTTCTAAAAACTGCTGGATTTGTGTGTCGTCAAATTCTTGTACCTCGCCCTGTGCAAACCATTGATTTGAGATGGGTGCAAGTTCATAGCCGACTGGACGCGATGTCACCAGTACGTAGTTTCCAGGATAACGGAGCGCGAAGCCCTCAATCTCCTCGACCAGCCGCCGCCGTTCGTCGAGTGTCGCAACCTCATCGAGACCATCGAAGAGTAGCACCATTGACTTGCGCTTCAATAGCTCCTTAAACATCTGAGAATGTATCTCGACGCCTTCGCGTTTCAAAATCACTTCTGTTGCATATGACAAGAAATCATACTCGTGGCGTCGGCGGTCCTCAATGAGACGCCGTAACTCGATACGTAGCGGTATCGGTTGTCGTGCCAGTAAAGTGGCATGAGAAGCGGAAAGCGCTGCACAATTTGCCGCCGCGTGACTCCATGCGATATGGCGTGTGACGGTTGATTTTCCCGATCCAGGACCACCGAGCAATACAAGATATGGAAACTGTTCTAGCGATATTTTGAGTGCATCAGGTTCAGTGTTCTCATTGTCTTCTTGTGCCTTTTCTGAAATGCTCTCTTCACCATCCACGTCTTCCGGTCTTATTGGCTTAACTCGTTCCTGTTGTTTTTGCTCTTTGAGGTCGATGCGTAACGGCACAAAGATGCCATTGAGTTCGGGGTCGCGGTGCCTGTCGCTACGGTCTTTTGTTGGCACAACGCCCGCGATTCTGAGGTAACGCAGCGAACTCTCAAGATGTGTCGTATACGTTTGTATATCCTGATCCAACTGCTCTGCTGTATAGTCGTTGGTAAGTTTTTCGCCCATTTGACGTAGCAGCGTGACAATCTCTACGACTGATGCCTGTATGCTTATAGTAGCTAGTGCGGCGCGCATCTGAATAGCATCGCTCATTTGCTGCTTAAAAAAGGGGTCGGCATAGAGTTCGGCCATTAACGCTTTGAAAAAGCTGTCCAGGTACGGCGCTGCATCGACGACTGGTATTTCTTGTGCTGAGAGGTTGCGTGTGCGTAACGAGCGGTTGTATGCTTCATTTAATTTCGCGAGGTCGGGTTTATCTGAAAAAGAGAAGAGACGCAACGTTTCTTGTCGCAGTGCCGCGCTATGTTCTCCTGGCTCGAAGAGATTTTTGAGGATGTCGCGATATTGGTTGCGCTCGTCCAACGTCTGAAATGTCGCAAGTCCACGCTCCAACGCATTCTTGAGTGCTTGTTCAAGATGCTTCTGCTGTTCTTTATCGTCCAGGTGGAGAACGCGGTCACGAACAAGCTTTGATCCTCGCTCGACAAGAAAATCCTTTCCCTTGTCGATAGCAGCCTCTTTGCCCTTATCAAGCACCGTGCCACGTAGCGCCTCTAACATATGAGGAGTGGCCGTTGTGATAAGAGCAGTTATTGCAGTGATGCTAACAGGATCAAAGACCATCGTTCATACCGCCTCTTCCATAGTTTTTAGCTCTTATTGAAGTAGACGTAGCCAAAGAAGAATATCAAAGCATTTATTGCGAACCTCGTCCAAACGGATCGAGAATGAAACGGGCTATGTTCTCATCTTTGCAGGCAACGATGAGCAAAGTAAGCTCACGGAGTACATCTGCTTTCTCTATTTTTGCTGCTCTCCGTTGGGCTAAGTCTTCGAGCGAAGGAAACTTGTCCTTGACGAGAACTACAAATATTTCTTGGTGGCCTGTAAGAAACCCCTCTTGAAAGCCAAGTTCTCGCTGGCGTTGTACAAACTCGTCTTCTTCTAATAGTTTGTCAAACACGTCCATTATGTCACCTACACATTGAGAATAATATGCACCGCGTTTTCATCATCTATGACATTGAGAGTATATACTAAAATAGCTCGTGCAACTCTTTTATACTGCTGGTGATGGAGCAGTGAGGATGAAGCGTACTGTTGCTTCATCAGGAGCAGCAAAAATCATACTCAATATGTTTCGTAACACTGCTTTCTGACTAGTCTTTTCTGTACGTTGCCTCGCCAATTCAGTCAAATTAGGATAACGAATGCTAATATAATTTACCAGTACTTCCTTGTCTTCATTAATTGCGCCCTCTTGCAGACCACGTTCGCGTTGCTTTCGCACAAATTCGTCTTGTTCTAGAAGTATGTCGAACAGGTCCATTATGCTGCTGATCTATTGAGAATGATACGCACAGTGTTTTCATCATTAATAGCATTGACAAGACGAATAAGCTCATAAAGAGTATCTACTTCCCTTGTTTGTGCAGCTCTTTGTCGTGCCAAATCTTCGAGAGATGGAAATCTATCCTTAACAGTATCTTCCAGCATTTTCCGGTATGCTCTTATTTCCCCCTCTTGCATACCTTCAATTTTGCCTTCAATTCTTCCTTGTTGCAAACCTCGTTCGCGTTGCTTTTGCACAAATTCGTCTTGTTCTAGTAGTTCATCAAACATTTTCAATCGCTCCAGTACTCGTTGCTTTTCTAGCGGCGGCATCACTTCGGCTCTTCGTAGGAAGGTGCTTAGCCAGAGAAGTCTACGCTCTAATTTGGACTCGTCCCCTTTGCTATACTCTATCAGTTCGTCAATGGCTTGTAATAGCATTGTATCATTTACGTTTTGCATCATGGGTAACAGAGTATACATGCTTACTTTGTGTTGCTCGACGTATTGCCGCCCATCCACGTTCCAGAGAGGCAAGACACGGAAATTGAACCTTAGTAGTTCTTCTGTCCCACTGAACTCCTCTAGCGGTGATGTCACGATGGTTGTCTTGAACAAGTATACCAGCATCGAGATAACTGGCAATTCGTACTTTTCTAATAACTGTGTATGATAAACCGCCATGCGAAAGGCCATTTTATCATCCCGACTGGCTTGAAACTCCAGGTGAAACGTATGTGGCCTATTTCGATAGAGGACGCGATGTACTCTATCTGCACGTATCGGTGGACGGAGTACCTCTATGTCGAGTACCTCAAGCACCTCAACTCCTGGCAGTAAAAGTGGTAGAATAGCGGGAGCATCTTCATTGAGAATAGCCTTAATCGAACTGTCATACGGTTGTTGTTGGTTCACGCTACATGGTCCGTCCCTTCAACCCTATTTTCAATAGTATACTCTACTTTTGATTTAGACACAAGTAGCGTATTTTCTTACTAGAAAGAGAATGTTGTATTATGTATATCCCACAATTCCAGGATGTGTTGTTGGCACAGCGACAGATACGTCCCTATTTGCAAAGGACGCCGTTGTACTCGTATCCTGCGATCAACGATTTGATTGGCACGAGCGTGTATGTCAAGCATGAGAACTATCATCCGGTTGGTGCATTTAAGGTGCGAGGCGGCGTGAACCTTGTGTCGCAGATGAGTGTGGACGAGCGCGAACGGGGCGTCATTGCTGCTTCCACGGGCAATCATGGACAATCGGTCGCGTATGGAGCAAAGCTTTTTGGCGTCAAGGCACGCATTGTGGTGCCGGAGGGAGCTAATCCAGGCAAGGTTGCCGCGATGCAGGGTATGGGAGCCGAAGTGCTCTTTCATGGCGTGAACTATGACGAAGCAAAAATGTATTGCGAACAACTCGCGCACGAGCATGGCTATCGCTATATTCACTCTGGCAACGAGCCTCTGTTAATCGCGGGTGTCGCGACCGGCATTCTTGAGATGATGGAGGACGAGCCAGGGATAGAGGTTATCTTCGTGGCTATTGGTGGAGGTAGCGGTGCGGCGGGCGCATGCATTGTCGCCGATGCCATCAATCCGAATATTCGAGTGATTGGTGTGCAAGCTGAGGCGTCATCTGCGGCCTATCTCTCCTGGAAACAACACACACTCTTGACGGCACCAAATCACACCTTCGCCGATGGTCTGGCAACAGGTAGTGCCTTTGAATTGCCGCAAGCCATTTTGTGGGACAAACTCAATGACTTCCTGCTTGTAAGCGAAGATCAGATATTGCAGGCAATGGTGTGGATGATCGAGCGGGCGCATACGCTGGCCGAATCTGCTGGCTCTGCCCCGCTTGCTGGCCTGTATGCTTTACGCGAACAAGTGCGGAGTAAGAAAGTAGGAATTGTCTGCTCTGGCGGCAATATCTCGCTAGAGCATCTGAAACGCGCCCTTGCGTCTGAAAAATAATTTTAGAGGAGAGGTCTAATGGCAAAAAAACACGACTCTATCGACTTTACGATACCTAAGAAGGTACAGGAGGCGGCAAAGAAGGGACTTGAGCTACACGAGCAGTACCATCGCGGCGGTACCGATGTCGGCCTGAACGAGGCGAAGATGCTGGCGAAAGGCGGCAAAATAAGCCCGGACGAGGCACGTCATGTCGCGAAATACTTTCCACGCCACGCGAAAGATAATTTAGAGCAGACCGACCCACCTTCACGCGGTTATATCGCGTGGCTTTTGTGGGGTGGTGACGAAGGACGTGAGTGGGTCAACAAATTGGTTGAGCAGATGGATGCTGCTGAGAACGATAAGGATTAAACTGCAGGGACCGGTTATCTTCTTTGACAAAATACTATGGATATGTCCACGTAGGGACCGCATTCATCACGTCCGTCGTGGCCCCTCACCTCTTCAGAAGGTCGGGATGAATGCGGTCCCGACCTGCCTC
>CAXTUE010000115.1:5751-10751 GCA_964247355.1 uncultured Ktedonobacteraceae bacterium
CATAGGCCCCCGCCGGCCCCGAATCCACCCCGCCCGTCGGGCCCTCCCCCCCCCGCCGAGGGACGTTATTAAGGCGGTCCCTACCTGCATCCAGAATCTTTCTTGAAACACCATTATCACGTCCTTATTGGCGAGAAGGACTGGATAAATCGGTCCCTACAAGTTTCCGTTATCAAGCAACGGGGATGAACCCAAGCGAAAGAGATAGCGTATATATTCGATTCATGTTACAATGGAAAAAACGAAAAACGCTAGCATAGAAAAAATACTATACAAGTAAGAAAGAACATGAACGAATACGTAGAAGTCGGGCAGGAGACTTCAGAAATAGCAGAGACACGGCCAGGATCGGCGGCGATGAAGAGCATCGAGACGTTTAAGGCACGCTATCCTTTTCCTATTGACCCATTTCAACTTGAAGCGATTGCTCATCTTGCCGATGACCAGTCCGTGATGGTGGCGGCTCCCACCGGTACAGGCAAAACGCTTGTCGCGGAATACGCCATCTGGCTCGCGCAGCAGCGAGGCCAGCGCGTCATTTACACAACACCTCTTAAAGCACTCTCGAATCAGAAGTACCGGGACCTGCGTGAAGCCTATGGTCCCGAAACGGTTGGTCTTGTCACGGGCGATATTGTCGAGCATAGCCGCGCCTCCATCGTCATTATGACCACCGAGGTCTACCGCAATATGCTCTTGGAAGAGAGCAGTGAACGCTTTGGTATGTCTTCATCTCTGACAGATGTTGGCTTCGTGGTCTTCGATGAATTGCACTATCTTAGCGACATAGAACGCGGCCCCGTGTGGGAAGAGGCTATTATCTGCTCACCACAGCATGTGCAACTTGTCGGCCTATCTGCCACCGTGAGCAATGCCGAGGACCTCGCGAACTGGATTAGTCGCGTCCACCGTCCTATTGTGCTGGTCACGCATGAGCAACGAGCCGTGCCGCTTGAACACTACTACTTTCTGGATAACAAACTGCATCTTGTACAGGACGCTGACGGAAATCGTATCGAAAAGTTCCCCAACCTTGGGGGTGAGGCAAAGGCGGCACAAATGTCCAATCGAGGCCGCGTCTTTACCTATGATGACGAAGACGACGAGGACGACGAGGAGTGGAATGAGCGACGCAGGCGCGGCAAGAATGGACGACAGGATACGCGAAGCGCGGCAAAGCATGACGACGAAGAGGCCGTGCAGGAGAAGCCAAAGCGTCAACCGAAGCGCGAGGCCGCCGAGCCAGGAGAAATTCTAACGGCCCTGCGCGAGGCCGATTTGTTGCCGTGTCTCTACTTTCTACCTGGACGCCGTGTAGTGGAAGAGGCCGCTTTGAGTGCCGCTTTACACAACTTCACGACACCGGAGGAAGCGGCACATATCAAGGAAGAGGTGAACGTCTGGCTAGAGCAGTTACCGAAAGAAGACCGTAATCTGCAACAAGTTCTCTCTTTGACAGGGCTGTTACCACGTGGTCTGGCCTTTCACCATGCGGGCCTGTTACCTGGCTTAAAGGTGTTGGTGGAAACATTGTTCGCACGGGGAACGCTTCGCGCCGTGTTTGCCACAGATACGCTCGCACTCGGCGTCAATTTGCCAGCGCGTACCGTGGTTGTCGGCAGCTTGAGCAAGTTTGATGGACAGGAGATGCGCCTGTTAACTCCCAATGAATACCGGCAGTTGACGGGACGTGCGGGACGGCGTGGTATGGACATGCATGGTTCAGCCGTCATCCCGTATTCGCCGTGGGAGCCATTTGAGCCATCGTTTCAGCGTATCACGGGTGAACTGCTGCCCGTCACCAGTGCTTTCGTCATTCGCTATAATTCCGTGCTCAACCTGTGGAAACCAGGCGATGTGCAATTCCTGCGTCGCATCTGCGCCTCTAGCTTGCGCGAATACCAGCGTTACATGAAGTGGGAGCTTGACGAACTGAACCGGCTCGAATTGCGACAAAACAAAGCGAAGAAATCTGGTAAAAAGAAGAAGGGTGCCGCCTCCGGTGGTGCCGCGCTTGCCCTTGAAAAACGGCGCGAGAAGATTGGCGCGTATCCGCTTAGCCGCGCGGGTGCGGCAGAACTGGATGGCACGATTTTCGCGTTACGAGCGCTGGGATTTATCGGGCAAGACGATCAACTCACGCTCAAAGGACGCCTGTTGCGCAGCATCTTTCATCCGGTTGGCGCGCTGATCGTGGAACTCATAGTGCAGGGTATTCTTGAAGAATTGACCGTGAGCGAACTGGCCGAGGTGTGTAGCTGGTTCACATTCAATAATGATAAACGCGTCAAGAATCGCAATGTTGTGCATGACAAGCTTGTGCAGGTGCGGCGCCAACTCTGGCATATTGTGCAACGTATCAACGGTGTTGAGCAACGTGCCGAAATCAACTTCACGCCCGGAATCTCTCCTGAATTTCACGGTGTCGCGCTCGCATGGTCGCGAGGCATGTCGCTTACCGGTTTGATGAACCGTATCGACCTTGCCGAAGGCGATATTCTGATGTCGATCAACCAGACCATTGACCTGTTACAGCAAGTGCAAGCCGCCGTTGGTCAGGTGCTGGATGCGCGCGATATCTGGACGCAAATGTCGCCAACGATGACCGAGGGTCTCGCCAATGAGCGCACTGCACACGAACGAGCTGAACAACTCGCACTACAACGCACACGCCTTGAGCGCGTTCGTCCGCTATTAGCGCAGGCCTCATCTTCACTACTGCATGGCATCATCGTACAAAGTCGTACCGTCCCCTCGATGGTCGCGATGGTCGAGGATGAAGTCGTGCCCCTTGACGCCGAAGAGGACCTCGACCCCGATATGATAAAAGACCCTACTGTATAGAGCGAGTTACAAACATAGGTGCTACAACACGCAAAGCGTGTTGTAGCACCTATGTTTGTAACTCGCTCTATCACTCCCCCCACATTTCCTATGAATCCGTAAATAGATATGCATGCCCGTTCATTGCTAAAGAAGTGTGAATACCGTTATTTGTCCTACAACAGACATTACTTTGGTCATGAAAAAGGGCGTATTCATTGTCAGAAGTACATCTGTTGACTAAGATGTAGACACAAGATGAAGTATTACACATGTGAATAGGGATGTGTCAAAAGGACGGGGAGACGTAAGGGCAAAGAAATTTTCCATATACATATAGAGATAGAAAATGCACCTCCATAGGAATGTCAAAGTAAGGAAGAGGGTTGAATGAACGCAGAAGCATTGATTGGAACAGTACTCGGCACCTGTACACTGCAAAGGTTAATAGGGCAGGGGGGCATGGGAGCAGTATTTCTGGCACAACAATCGCGTCCTCGTCGACAGGTCGCGGTCAAAGTGTTGTTGCCTATGGCGTCCTTAACTCCAATTCAGCTAGCCGCGTTCCTGGAGCGTTTTCGCCGCGAAACTGATGCGGCAGCCTCGTTGGAACATCCCAACATCATGCCCGTTCACGAATATGGAGAACGCGGCAACCTTGCGTATCTGGTGATGCCCTATGTAAGCGGTGGTACGCTGCGCGAAGAGATGGAGCGCGAATGTCCAATGCCTCTGGCAAAAGTGGTGAATTATGTCGATCAACTCGTTGCCGCATTGGATTTTGCCCATGTACATGGGGTCATTCATCGCGACATTAAGCCCGCAAATATTTTAATGACCCCCGAAGGTCGCCTGCTACTTACAGACTTTGGTCTGGTCAAGGTCATCGCCGAAGGGCAGACGCCGCAAGCTCGGCTGACAGGCGAGGGAGCACCGGTTGGTACACCTGACTATATGTCGCCGGAGCAGGTTATTGGCGAAAATGTCGATGGACGCTCCGACCTCTATTCGCTCGGCGTCATCATGTATCAAATGATCACCGGTACGACACCTTTTCAGGGCGAAACTCCTATGCAGATTGCGTCACAGCATCTGCAAATTCCACCGCCAGCACCACACCTCCTTCGTCCAGACCTCCCTGTCGCAGCCGAGCAGGTTCTGCTTCGTGCGCTCGCTAAGAAGCCGTCTGAACGGTACGCGTGTGGGCAAGAGCTTGCGCAGGCATTTCGTACGGCCCTTGTCGGTACTGGAATTCCGCTTGGTGAGGGGGCGAGTGCGGCCTTGAATGGTGCCACCGCCGCGCGCTTGCTGACTCCACAGGCTGCGTTCGATGCCCTTCGTCAAACGGGGACAGTTCCGTCCTTTGCGGCAAAGGCGAGTCCCGTTCCATATGGCGACCCAACAGGATTTTTACCCACCATCGGCAGTAGGCGAAGTGAGCTACGTAACAATCCAACTGGCATGTTGTCCACTGTCACCACTGGCTCTATGTCGACTGCACACGCGGACCGTCCGACTGGTTTATTAGCACGAACAGGGAAGTTTCCATTGAGAGCCACAGGGACGATGGGCACGACGAGAACTGCGGGAGTGATGGACAACGCTCATGGAGCACTGCCCACAGAGACGCTTCCGGTTCCTTCAACCGACAGTATCCGTGTACCGCAGTCTGCGCAACTCGATGCCATAGAGCAAATGTCACCTGCATTTAATACAGGAGCACTCACGACACCTGGAAAATCGACAAACACCGTGAAGTTGACCGCTCCACTAAAAATTGTGCAGGTTCCCGTTGCGGGCCAGCCCGGTCGCTATGTAACAGGACTACTGCAAGCCGCATCGACGGTGCAACTACCACCACTCGAAAGCGCAACGTCGAAAAAGCAGTCCAACCGTTTTGTTTCAATAGTCTCGCTCATGGTCATCGTGCTCTTGCTAATTGGCACGGCTGGAACGTTCTGGTTTGTGCGCACACACTCTACTCCAGCAAAGCCTAAAACGACAAGTTCACCCGGAATGGTGGGAACACCAAATGTGAATGCCACCGCTTTAGCACAAGCGACCTCGACCGCTCGCGCGAATATCATTCTGGATGATCCGCTAAGCACAAACACAAACAACTGGCTTACAACACCGGCGAACGTGTACGCCTTTAAAGATGGTGCCTATCATATCAC
>CAXTUE010000116.1:0-10749 GCA_964247355.1 uncultured Ktedonobacteraceae bacterium
CACGAAGGGTCTATCGGGTAAACTCAAAAGCCTGTACGAGTCTGCTTCATCAAATACTGTAGTAGTTGCTGCGATTGTACGGGATGTGATGAAGCAGACTCGTACAGGTGTGATATAGATTTCTTATAGCTAATCAACACGCGTCAGGAGCCGATTTATTCCAGTTTTCCAATGTACTCTTTGACCTTCTCGGCGGCATCCTGGGTCATGCCATCGAGGGCGGCGAGGTCGTCGATGTTGGCGGCACTGATGGCTTTGACCGAGCCGAAATGCTTGAGCAAGGCCTGCTTGCGCTTAGGACCGATGCCTGGAATTTCGTCGAGCACGGATTTAAAGGTGCGGTCGGAGCGCAGTTTGCGATGATAGGTGATGCCGAAACGGTGCGCCTCGTCACGTATGCGCTGCACCATGTACAATCCCTGTGACGAACGGGGCAGAATAATTGGGTCAGGCGAGCCAGGAATATATATCTCTTCTTGATAGCTGCTCTGCGTGTGATCTTCCTTTGCTACGCCTACGGTCGGTATATCCAGGTGCAGTTCGTTCATGACCTCCATCACGGAACTCAATTGGCCCTTGCCACCGTCGAGAATCACGAGGTCCGGTAAGGCCCATTCATGATGTAGTTGTGTCTTGCCATTTGGCTCTTCATCCGTATTCTCGATATGCCCGACGCTATCCAGGCTCTCGCCTTTGGCGGCCTGTTCGCTTACATCAATCTCTTCAACCGCGACGGTCTCTTCCGCGTCGAGCGTATGAGCCTGAGCCGAAGCAGCTTTGCGGAAGCGGCGACGTATGACCTCCTGCAGGCTTGCAAAGTCGTTGGCACCTTCAACGCTCTTGATTTTGAAACGTCGATACTCGCTGTTCTTTGGACGCCCGCCCTCGAAGACGACCATTGCGCCAACGGAGTTTGTGCCCTGCGTATTCGAGATATCGTAACACTCGATGCGCTGTGGCGGTGAGGAAAGGTTCAAGGCTTCCTGCAACTCCTCTAAAGCAAGTTGCGTCTTCTGCGTGTCGGTCAACCACTTGATGCGCTGTTGCTCTAAAACCTCTTTCGCGTTGTTCTTGACCATCTCGACGAGCCGCACCTTGTCACCACGTTTAGGAGCATTTATCGTCACGCTTGCGTTCTTGATTCCAGTTGCGCTTTTACGCTTCTCGCGCAGCCATGCCTGTATAACGGCGAGATCGTCCGGCTCGGCCTCGACGATAATTTCGGCGGGAATATGCGGTGAAGTCTCGTAGAATTGCTGGAGAAACGAGGTCATGACTTCGCCTGAACTACTATCGCGTGTGCCTTGCAGAATGAAGAATTCGCGTCCGACAAGTTTGCCATTGCGAAAGAAAAAGACTTGCGCGCACGTTTCGTCATCACCGCTTGCCAGCGCGATAACGTCCTGGTCGTCCTGGCCCTCGGTATTGATGATGCGCTGCTTTTCCAGTACGCGTGAAACCGCCGCGATGCGATCACGAATGCGGGCAGCCTCCTCGAAGTTCAGGTCCTCCGCCGCCGACTCCATTTTCGCTTCCAGGCTCTCGATCACTTCATCATGCTTGCCTTCGAGGAAGAGTATAACCTGCTGAATAATGGCGTCGTATTCCTCGCGCGTGGCATAGGCGACGCAGGGCGCGACGCAGCGATGAATATAATATTGTGTGCAGGGACGCGTCAGCAACTTCTGTTTCCAACCGGCAGGAGGTGCGCCCTTGCGTGGGGGTGCCCACACACTACCATCATAGCGACAGGTGCGGAACGAGAACAGTTTGTTGAGCAGGTCGAGCGTGGCGTCGACGGCACCCGAATTGGTATAGGGGCCAAAGTAGCGGTTGCCATCGCGCTGGAAGCTGCGTACACGGTAGACGCGCGGAAAATCTTCGGTCAGCGAGACCTTGATATAGGGATAGCTTTTGTCATCGCGCAACAACACATTGTACCTGGGGCGGTGCTGCTTGATGAAGTTGCTTTCCAGCACAAGGGCCTCGACCTCGTTTTTGACGACGATAAACTCGATGTCGTCGATCTTCGCCACCATGCTACGATTCTTCGGACTTAGATCGGTTGACTCCTGAAAATACGAACGCACACGGCTATGCAGCGAAATGGCCTTGCCGACATATAGGATAATGCCATCCACATCCTTCATCAGATAAATGCCGGGCTTGTGTGGTAGCGAGTTCAGGACGGACTGTATTTTTTCGTTCATGATTATATGTATGGCCCTTGAGCAGCGAGAATAATATGTAAGTGAGTATGTTTCTAATCGCGATGGGCGACCAATCCGGGTACGGGTTCTGTGAAGGGGCCGACATTGTACAGGTCGTCACGGTTCCATAGCACCTGAGCGGTGGCAGCGGTGGCGGCAACCGTCAACCAGATGAAGAGTGTGCTGAGCGAAAGGGCTACCTTGGTGTCTTTGAGGCGGAAGATGGCGACACACGCGCTAGAAACCGTTAAGCCTGCAAAGATGATTGTCAGCACGAAGGCGTTGATGGGCGAACGCAAACTGAAATAGGCCGCATTAAAGATGACGAAGTTGAGCCATGTCGCGCCCTGCAAAGCAAGGTATTCGTTGCGTCCAGGAGTACCTTTAGGCTTGTTGAGCACGGCCAATGCACCCCAGATGGAGAAGAAATTGTTGATGGTCCAGGCAGGTCCAAAGACCCAGGACGGTGGTGTGAAGATGGATTGTTTCAACGAACTGAAATACGATACGTCGCCAAATATCTTGTCGCGTACTGTGTTGCCCTGATTGCCACTTATAACACTAGTAAGTGCCGCAAACCCAAAGGTCAGTAGTTGCACGACGATGTAGAAGGCGAGGCCATGATACCAACGCCACTTGGCGGGTTCTCCAGTGATTGTGCGTGTGATAGTGTCTCTAATGTTTGTTGTGGCTGACGCCATACTATTGCTCCTTCTTGCTAGCTATAGACACAGTTAAGTATACAATGCCTTTTATACAGTTTTAAGAACACAAAATTCTACATGAGTCTGATTGTATCATATGATTCTTAGAATACATCATCTCAAAATTTGACAAAGCGCAAAGCATGTAGTACAATACGAGAGTTGACGCGGGATAGAGCAGTGGTTAGCTCGTCGGGCTCATAACCCGGAGGTCGCAGGTTCGAATCCTGTTCCCGCTACTGACCCTTCTCCAAGAGTATCCTTGTTTCCATGTAATGTGGCGCAAGGATATTTTTATGGGTTGACAGGATGGGCAGCTATAGAAATGTGCTTATCTTGTTTGTACCTTCTTTCTCCTAATCCAATGACTGCGCCTCTTCCACCATATACCCATCGGCCCGCAATCTTTTCAGCAACTCTTCGCATTGAGCGTGATCTCTTGTCTCAAGCGTGATGGTTTCTTCGCGTTGCATGATGGGGAGACGACTGGAGATGCGTTGGTGGCGTACGTCGATGACGTTGATACGCATTTCCGAGATGATGTTGAGCATGCGCATCAGTTCGCCTGGACGGTCGGTCAGGCGCGTGTGAATGACGAAGTAGCGACCGGCACCGGCGAGGCCGTGTTCGATGAAGCGACTGACGAGGTTGATGTCGATGTTGCCACCAGTCAGAGGGACCAGAACTTTTTTGCCTTTGAGTTGAACAGCACCGCTCAAGAGCGCGGCAAGTCCTGCCGCGCCCGCGCCTTCGACCAGCATTTTGCAGCGCTCCATTAGCAGCAGCACGGCGTTAATAATGGCTTCGTCCTTGACCAGCACCACGTCGTCTACCAGTTTCTCGATAATCGAGTACGTCAATGCGCCGGGACGTTTGACGGCGATACCATCGGCAATGGTTGTGATCGCGGGCAGGGTGCGTAGTTCACCTGCGTCCAACGAGGCACGAAAGCTAGCCGCGCCAGCCGCTTGCACACCGATAATAGTAATATCTGGTTTGAGGGCACGTGCAGCAATAGCGATACCAGAGATTACACCACCACCACCGATAGGCACAACGATGGCGTCGGCATCGGGCAAGTCGTTGAGCATTTCAAGACCGAGTGTGCCCTGACCTGCTATGATATCGGGATCGTCAAAGGCATGGACGTAGGTCGCGCCCAATTCCTGTTGTAACTCAAGACAACGTGCATAGGCATCATCGTAGGTTGAGCCATGTAAAACAACCGTAGCTCCATAGCCTTGAGTCGCTGTAACCTTCGCGAGTGGTGCGTTTTCTGGCATCACGATAGTGCAGGGAATACCATGCTGTATCGCCGCAATCGCGACCCCTTGCGCATGATTGCCTGCAGAGGCGGCAATTACTCCAGCCTGTCGTTGCTCATCGGCGAGACGTGATATTTTGTATGAGGCACCGCGCACTTTGAAGGAGCCGCCACGCTGCATATGTTCTGACTTAAGGTAAATATCAGCACCCGTCAAATCTTTTAAAGTGCGTGACGGGGCCAATGTTGTATGGTGAATGATCGGCTTGAGGAATTTGTACGCCTGCCAGATGTCGGCGATACTTACGGGGGCGCGCCCCTCATTCATGGCTTGCGCATCACGAGTGTCGAGTGGGTCGCGCGTAGTCTCTACAGTTGTATCATTTTTCAGTAAACGCATTGCGTATTACGACTCCTTTCAGTCCTCCACCGGACACGACCACGGTCGTCGTGGTGCCAAACCCATGCGACGTTGCCAGGGTGGTATGTTCAGCATTATAACGTATAGAATGATGTGTGGCAACTATGAGCATCTCTGGGTCTGGGTGTGATAAATCAGACCCGTACCAATGTACGATTCTACATTTTGCTTGACAATCACTCTTTCCTATGATATAGTGATTTTGACCCCAGAGATGCATGACACGCCATCCAGTAACCTGTTCTAACTTTCCCACAGTATGTAGAGGTGTGTAGACTGTCTTTGGTTTGTTCATTGATACCTCTTACACTCATCCTGGCAGCCTTTTCATGCGTACTATATACTAGACGCGTAGGGACAATTGTATTCCGTCCCAATAATGATGCCGCCTATCGTTTCTCAAGTAAAAGGGTATGACAAAAAAACTACTTACCCATATCTTAAGTACACTTCCCAAACCGTACTGGTGCTACACAGAAAGGAGAATGGGCGTGTTCTTCCTTTAAGAATGTGTCCTGTCCCACAACAACGTGAATATTGCTGAATTAGAAACTAGAACAATCACAGAGTTACGCGACATTGCTCGCGATCTCGAACTTTCCGGTTATACCGCCCTCAAGAAACAAGACCTCGTGTTCCGACTCCTCCAGGCCAATACCGAGCAGCAAGGCAACATCTTCAGTGCCGGTGTCCTGGAAATCGTGGAAGATGGCTTTGGCTTCCTGCGTCAGGAACGCTTCCTCCCCGGCAACATGGACGTGTATGTCTCGCAGTCACAAATACGCCGCTTTGGACTGCGCACAGGTGACATGGTTTCGGGTCAGGTACGACCGCCGAAGGATAACGAGAAGTACTACGGTCTGTTACGCGTCGAAGCCATCAATGGTATTGACCCCGAAATCGCCAAACGTCGTCCCCACTTCGATGTCCTGACTCCCATCTTCCCCCGCGAAATGTTCAACCTGGAAACCAGTCCTGCCAATATCTCCGGTCGTATTGTGAATCTTGTTTCCCCTATCGGTCGTGGACAGCGTGGTCTGATTGTCTCGCCACCAAAAGCTGGTAAGACGATGCTGCTCAAGTCTATCGCCAACTCGATCACTGAAAACTATAGTGATGTTCACCTGATGATCGCCCTGATTGGTGAGCGACCAGAAGAAGTCACGGACATGAAACGTTCTGTTCGTGCCGAAGTTATTAGTTCAACCTTTGATGAGCCAACTGAGGCCCATACCCGCGTCGCCGAAATGGTCCTTGAGCGAGCGAAACGGCTCGTTGAAAGTGGACGCGATGTGGTAATTCTGCTCGACAGTATCACGCGTCTGAGCCGTGCCTACAACCTTGCAGTACAACCAAGTGGGCGTACGCTCTCCGGCGGTCTCGATCCAAGCGCGCTCTTCCCGCCAAAACGCTTCTTTGGTGCCGCGCGTAAGATCGAAGAGGGTGGTAGCCTGACCATCATCGCCACGGCCCTTGTCGATACAGGTAGTCGTATGGACGATGTGATCTACGAAGAGTTTAAGGGTACCGGCAATATGGAACTCGTGTTGAACCGTAAACTCGCTGAGCGTCGTGTCTATCCGGCTATCGACATCTCGCTGTCTAGCACACGTCGCGAAGAATTGTTGCTCGACGACAAAACGATGCGCGCCGTTGTGGTGATGCGTCGTATGTTCTCAACACTCGCCGATCAGCGCGGCCTTGAGGCAATGGAAGCTCTACTGCAACATATGTCCAAGACCAGCAACAATATGGAGTTCCTGGCAACGCTTCATAAGAGCGTACTGTAAAGATAACCAGTAGAAACACAGGTATTGCGCTATCTGGACAGCGCAATACCTGTGTTTTTATTGGTTATCTATTATAGCGTTCATAAACCTGGCGGACGATATCAATTGCCGACACAGGTGTAATCGAATTAGACCCCTACAGGCGTTTCGTGTCTTGATGTATTGGCATCTTGCACAATTGCTTGTGCGGCGGGCAACTCAATAAAAAAACAGCTACCTTCGCCTTCGATGCCTGTACTTTCGACCCAGATACGGCCATTCATTGCCTCGATAAGCTGCTTGCTGATATAGAGGCCCAGACCACTGCCATTGACTGAACTATTGAGGTCACGCTGCAGGCGTACAAATCTATTAAAGAGCAAAGGTATTTCTGTGGCGGGAATGCCATGCCCCTCGTCTTTTACCGCGATACGTATCATGGGTGTTTCGGCTTGCTCAAGCAGTAGGGCAGAAATGGTAATAGTGGTACCCTGCGGAGCATATTTAAAGGCGTTGGAGAGCAAATTGCGCAAGACCTGATAGAGCGATTGGCGGTCTGCTCTTACAAACAATATGCTGGAGATAGTAGACTCGATGCTGTAGCAATGCTTTTTTGTAGGATCGAAGAGATCGAGTACCGCCGTTACTACGGAGGCGACTGAAAGTGTCTCTATGGTAAGTGGGCGCGCATTATTGCCGAGCTTCAATGTGTTGAGCACAATATTTACATGCACCTGAAATTCTTCACATCCCTTGATCGCCTGCACAAAAAACAATTCCTTCGTTGCTTCGTCAAGGTGCTCATCATGGTCGTGTAGAAGTTCAAGGTAGCCATATACCGAGGTCATAAGTGTACGTAACTCGTGGTTGACATTGAGCAGCATTTGATCTTTTAGTGAGTTCAGTTGGCGTTGCTCTTCGTAGGAAACCGCGATACGCTGTCTCGCCTCGATTTGTTCCACTAGTGCTTTGTGCATCTTCTTAAGCGCGGGCCGGAACACAAAAAAGCCTTCGCATATTAGTACGATGAATGTGACAGCTAATAAGAAGAATTCTGTGTTTTTCAGATATGCGACACGTTGCTCGGCTTCATGCTGGTACTGAGAAACGATTGTGTTCATGATGGTTAGGTATGTTGGTTCCTCTACCAGAATGCTGTGTACCGAGGTTGCAATCATGGTGTGTGATGGGGAGGTGGGTGCGTTGATGCAGGCAAGCAAGCTAGAGGAGGCATTCAAAATAGTGCGATAGTGTGGTTCAAGTGTAGCGAAGAGGTAGAGCACTTCGGCACTATTTTTGCCAGGAGTACCAAGCTTTACATCTCCTTTTTGTAATCCTATGTGCGCCTGCTGCCACTGTGCCATAGTTGTACGTAGTTCGGCAGTATACTGTTGTTGCGACTGTGTGTCTGCATTGAATATCGCAATTTCAATGGCGAGTGCTGATTTGCTAAGTTTCTGGCTCAACATCCGTTGCCGACCCGCCACGTTTACAACTGCTGCATCGTTCTTTGCTTGCTGCAGTGCGACTTGTACAAGTACCTGCCCTATGATAGAAAGAAGTGCAAGCAGGCTTAGCGCAAAGATGTAAAGTAGAGTCAAACGACGAACAACTGAGAGTTGAGAAAATACTGCACTCATAACCCACTCCTACCCAGAAAAGCAAACAGTAGCAAATATATATAGAAATCTTCCATCCTTACCAGTATACGCTCCTTACAAAATTTTCTTGTATTTATTCCTCTTTCACTCAAGTTGTTACTCTGCTATACTAGAGCGACCACAACCGCTAATCTATCTATTTTGTGCAAAATTTGAGACATAGTAAGGGAAACACGGATTATGAAGGCAACACAAAGCCAGTTTCTGCCTTTTCTCGAAGGTAAAAAGCAATTTGTCATTCCAATATACCAGCGTACCTATAGCTGGACACGTGAGCAATGCATGCAACTATGGAATGATATTGTCAATGCAGCAAGCAATACAGCGATAAAGGGGCACTTTATTGGTTCAATTGTCTATATCAGTGATGGCCTTACTAATATCGCTGCTCTGCCGCAATTTCTTGTTATTGACGGACAACAACGCCTTACCACACTTTCATTGCTTTTACTCGCTCTCGCACACTCAGCACAATATGTAAAGTCTGATGTAAGCTATGAAGATATTTTCGAGTCATATCTCATCAATAAACATGGTAGAGATGAATACCGCTACAAATTGCTCCTCACGCAAAGCGATAAGCACGAGTTAATACATCTACTCGATGGTAAAAATCAGCCACTGTTCGAGCCACAGTACGGTCTTCACACTTCACCGGGGCGACTCACTGATAACTATCACTTCTTTGAAGAGCAGATACAGCAAAGCAGCGTTGATCTTGCAACACTTTATATAGGTATCAGCAAGCTTATTGTGGTTGATATCATTCTTGATAGAAACTATGACAATCCGCAGTTGATATTTGAAAGCCTCAATTCGACTGGTATGGACCTGTCGCAAGCGGACCTGATCCGCAACTACGTCCTGATGGGCTTGAGTAATGATGTGCAAGCCTCACTGTATAAAAACGAATGGTATCCAATGGAGCGTATGTTTCCCTATACCAGCGATGGAAACGCCTTTGACCGGTTCATGCGCGATTATTTGACGCTTGAACAAGGTACCATTCCCAATATCGATAAAGTCTACGCGAGCTTCAAAGCCTATCATCAGGAGCATGCGGATGCCCCGATTGAAAATCTCGTCGCCGATATGTATCGCTATGCGCGGCATTATGTCAATTTTGCTTTTCTGTGGGAGAGCGACGGCACATTAAAACGTCTCTTTGGTGATATCAAGGAACTCAAGGTCGATGTGCTCTATCCATTCTTGCTCGAAGTCTACGATGATTATGCGCAAGGACGGCTCTCGCGCCCAGACTTTATCGCGACTCTTCATCTGCTTGAAAGCTATCTATTTCGGCGCGCTATCTGTGGCATTCCAACCAATACGTTGAACAAGGTTTTTGCTACATTAGCGAAAGAGATAGATAAAGAACAGTACGTAGAAAGCTTACAAAGGATACTGCTGCAGAAGGACTCCTATCGCCGTTTTCCGAACGATGAAGAGTTTCGTGCCGCCTTCGTAAGCAAGGACGTGTACAACTTCCGCCTCCGCAACTATCTCTTAAGAAAGCTCGAAAACGCTGGACAAAAAGAACTCGTCAATATCGAAAGCTGTACTATCGAACATATCATGCCGCAAAACCAGAAGCTCTCGGCGGCTTGGAAGCAAGAACTCGGTTCCGATTGGAAGAATATTCACACTACCTATCTTCATACAATAGGCAACCTTACACTGACGGGCTACAACGCAGAACTGAGTGACCGCCCATTTCAAAAGAAGCACGACATGCCAGGAGGTTTTGCCGAGAGTCCTCTGCGTCTCAATCAAAGCCTGAAGCCCGTAGAACACTGGAACAAAGACGAGATCGAGAAGCGTGCCGCAAAACTGGCCGAGCAAGCTATCAAGATATGGGCTATGCCTTCTACTACGATTGAACACGAGAGTAGGGGTAACGCGAGCCAGAAGCAAGTGTTAGAGGAAATAATTGGTCCCGTTGAGCATCCCTTAGCTGGCTTCATTCCTGCGGGTTTCAAGCTGGTACAGCTTGCCGAGAAGCGTTTCAATCTTTTCCGTGAAATACAGGGCGAGTGGGTTCCTTATAGTGATGATAACTCGGTCTGGTATGCAATAAGCTGGGAACATGCGGGAAAGTGGACTAGAGACAAACAGCGCAGAAACGAACTTCCTCTTGGCGTTGCTAACACTGTAAATACGTTCACTTCTGTAGAAGATGTTCCTCGTATTGTATCAGATGGTGTTTTGCAGACAACAGTAATCAGCAATGGGAAAAACTACGTGCTAAATGACCACCTTTTCTTGCATAAAAATCCTGTATTTGAGGAGTTGCGTAAGCGCATTCTTAACCTAGATGCAGGCGTGACAGAGGTAGTCAACAGGGGATATATTGCCTACAAACTGACCTCGAATTTCGTTGCTATCACTGGTCAGAAGAAGCGACTTATCGTCGCCCTTTATATGCCTTTCGCAAAGGTCAATGATCCTAAAAGTCTCGCGAAAGATGTATTGGACAGCAAGCACTATGGTAAAGCGAAGACTGAAATAGATGTTATATCGCTCGACCAGATAGACGACGTGATGGATTTGATACGTCAATCGTTTGAGTTGCAAGTGGAGATGGTGTAGGAACTAAAATTTATTGCGCTCTGGTCCCAATACGGACCAGAGCGCAATAAATTTTAGTTCCTACAAACAAAACGGATGGGCAACCAGGGAGTCGAACCCTGAACCTAACGATTAAGAGTCGTGTGCTCTGC
>CAXTUE010000117.1:0-5679 GCA_964247355.1 uncultured Ktedonobacteraceae bacterium
AGTCAGGGCCATGTTCAGCCTCGATCAGCAGGTCACGTGCCACAAGTTCGGGATTAGCGTATTCGTCGGCAAGTAAAATTGACTCGCTCGGTCCCGCGGGAAGCCCAACATCGACGGTGCCGTATAACAGGCGTTTCGCGGCAGACACATATGCATTGCCAGGACCAGTAATCTTGTGAACCCGTTGTATTGTCTCTGTACCATATGCAAGTGCCGCGATTGCATGCGGCCCACCGATACGATAAATCTCATGTACACCACATAGATCGGCGGCAACGAGCGAAGCGGGATCAATCGTTCCGTCGAGACCCGGTGGTGTACAAACAACAATGCGGGGTACGCCCGCGATATGGGCAGGGGTTGCCAACATGTACATAACCGATGGAAAAATACCTTTGCGACCAGGCACACACAGCGCGACACTTGTAATCGGTGTTACTTTTTCACCAACCATCACGCCAGGAGCAACCTGTGTAAACGTCTGTTGTGCTGGCATTTGTTGCGCATGAAATGTATGGACGTTAGAAATAGCGTGTTTTATGGCTGCGTATACATCTGGATCGAGTTCGTGATGAGCTTGTTCGATCTCCTCGCGGCTTACACGCAAGCGATCAGGTGTAAGCTGTATCTGGTCGAACTTCGCCATATACTCGATCAGTGCCGCGTCCCCACGCTTCTGAACGTCGCGCACTATCGGGCGTACATAGTCGATGAGATCGTCGATCTCGACCTCCGCGCGTCGCAACAGGCGTTGATAGTCTACTGTATTCAACTGTGAAAGTTCATAGAAATGAATCATGTTGTGCTATATTCCTCTTGCAATTCTATCGGCCTCATCAGCCGCAGCGATATCGCCCTTCATCCAGCGTGCTCCGAAGAGACCAATCAGGCCAGCAATAGCCAGTGCGGGTGTACATGTCACCAATAGGGCAGTACTTAAATCTTGGCCCGCGACACCTGCGGCAAAATGTTGTCCGTGCGTTGGGTCAAATTGTGTCGCGAGCACTCCTACCAGTGTAGGCGAAAATGCGTCACCGAGCAAATGAGCAAAGAGTAGTGAGACGGCAACTGCCGATGCACGTAGGGCCGATGGTACAACGTCCTGCGTCGCTGCTGTGCTGGGGCCGGTATAGAGCGTGAGCAGAAGTGTTGAAAGTACAAAGAAGACGGTGAATACGATGATGTTGTGAAAGGTAACGGCAATTGCAAAGGCGGGCGCGCCAAGTAAGAAACCGATGCCGCATACAAGGATACGTGAGCCGGGATGACTCTTATTCAACCAGTCCGCCATATAACCACCGAGCACGGTGCCGGCCATACCGGCCACGACGACGACCGCACCCGAAAAAAGGCCAGCCTGTCCAGATGTAAGGCCAAAGGTGTCTTTCTGTTGCAGATAGGTGGGCAAAAAGACCAGATTAACGGTAAGCACAAAGAAGGCGAATATCTGCATGAGAATCAGCACAACGAGCGTTTTAATCTGTAGCAATGTACCGAATTGGGCCAGAACATTTGCTGGTACTGAAACAGGATGTCCTGCTTGTTGTGATTCCTTTACGGCCACACGTGCCTCGTAAATCCCCATTTCCTCTTCATCTGCCTGGTTGCGACGCGGCTCACGGACGCGCCATATGAGGAGTGCAAGCAGTAAACCGGGGATACCTGTGAAGATAAAGGCAAGACGCCAACTGCCAGGGTAGAGACCCGCAACGGCACCGCCCACAACAAAACCAACGAGGATGCCGATAAGTTGCGCTACACTCCACCAACTCATGATACGTGAACGCTTCTCGCGCGAAAAATAATCGCTCATCAGTGCCGTGCCAGCAGGAAAGTAACCAGCTTCGCCGATGCCCAGTATCATACGCGAGAGAAAGAGCGTGACAAAATTTGTCGCCAGTGCGGTTACAGCCGTGGCGAGGCTCCAAAACGCGACCGAGATAGCAACAACATCTCTGCGTCTTGCACGGTCGGCCCAGATGCCAAGCGGAATTGTGCCAAGTGTATAAATGATGAGGAAGGCGGTTGCGATATAGCCAATGCCATCAAGGTTAAAACCGAGTTCTTTGGCTATAACGTTTGCCGCTCCAGTCAGGACGTTACGGTCCAAATAATTCAAGAAGCTAATAAGAAACATGACCCAGAAGACATAGCGGGCGTAGCCTGTCGTGATGCGTGGAGAGGTTCTCGTGCCTGTGTTGGCAGAAGGTGCGATGTCACTCATGAAATACCTCCGTGATGAGGGCGCGTAGGAAATACGAGCGGAGACAGCTTTTAAACATGAGTGTAAGGATACCACAGAAAGGAGACGTTGCATAGCTAGCGTAACATCTCCAAAAAGCTCCACGACTTTAAATCGCGTTCAAGATGAAAGCGTAATAATCCATGCATGGCGCGTTCGAGTTCAGTATGTAGGTGAGCATCAAGGCGGAAGCGGGGAACTTGCGCCCAGTCCGAGCGATGCAGGAGGCGCAAGACCTTGAGCGCATTCAGCGAAAGCGATTGGCTCCATAGATGCGAGCAATTGGGGCAGAGCGCGCCACCGAGGGAGGGCGTGAAACCATTCTCTTCTGGTTTGAGTTCGGTATCGCAGTTGGCACAGGTGCGTAATACTGGTTCGTAGCCAACGCTTGAGAGCAGGTAGATTTCAAAGTAGCGCATGAGCAGCTTGGTGCGATCATGCATCGCTCGCTCTTGCTCCTCTTGTACAATATCTCCCGATGTTTGAACTGGCAGAACTCGTTGTTGCTGTATCTCTAAAGCGTCTAGCTCAAGGGCGCGTAGAGCTTCGAGCAGAAGTTTGTAGACATCGGTGTGAGGTGTATGCTCTTCGACGAAGCGTTCGACAAGTTCGGTCAAGTACATGCCACAGGTGACATGCCAGAGTTCGTCGCGCATATGCTGGAAGCTTTCAAGCCCCTGTGCCTGCGTCACGATGTCGAGGTTGCGACCGACCGCGATCTGTAACTGTGAGCGGTACAGGAGTTCGAGATGGCCTGTTTTTTTGCTGATGGGGCGGCGTATACCTTTGGCAATTGCGCTGAACTTGCCTTTATAGGGTGTGAAGAGCGTCAGGATGCGGTCAGCCTCGCCGAGGTTGGACTGCTTGAGAATGATTGCTTCGGTGGCATAACTGCGTTGTTCTCGCATGAGGTATTCCTTACAGATCACCTAACCGAAGGTAGATGCAGAGCATCATTGGTGATCTGAATAGCAAGACATTTCCTGCTTGAAAAAAGAGAAGAGACGTGATAGCTATCACGTCTCTTGGAGGCGACGAGCGGATTTGAACCGCTGGTGCAGCTTTTGCAGAGCCGTGCCTTACCACTTGGCGACGTCGCCGAAAAACGAGGGAGCGGGAGACGGGGATCGAACCCGCGACTTTCTCCTTGGCAAGGAGATGCTCTACCACTGAGCCACTCCCGCTAATGCCATTGTGTACACACCACTACCGAAATGTTTCGTGTGCAGATGTAAGATATCATACCCCTAGCGAATTGTCAACAGTTTTTGCGCAAAATATTTGGAGTCAAAACATATATCTTGCATTTTACCCTCTGGTCGGTTACTCTTACTATAACGCGAGACCCTGTAATTTCGCTGACTAACGTATCTCCCTGCACCTATTTTAGAGGAGTGTACAAAACACTATGACAGTGACACAACAAAGTTCGTCTCCTGCTCAAACTGAGCAGAGTACCCCACGATGGAGTTATACGAGTGGCACGGGCGATGTCCCACTGCTCGGCCTGACAATTGGCGACCAGTTCGATCTGACCGCAGAAAAATATCCCGATAATCCTGCGCTTATTGCTCGTCAGCAACAGGTCCGTATGACCTATCGCGAACTGCAGGAGCAGGTTAATCAGTGCGCGAAGGGCTTGTTGCAATTAGGGTTGAAGAAGGGGCAACGCATCGGTATCTGGTCGCCCAACCGCGCCGAGTGGTGTGTGACGCAATTCGCTATCAGCAAGATTGGCACTATCCTTGTCAACATTAATCCCTCGTACCGTCTACACGAACTGGAATACGTGCTAAACCAGTCGGGCTGTACCGCGCTCATCATCTCGCCCGCCTTCAAAACCTCGAACTATACCGAGATGGTTCAAACACTCGCCCCCGAACTTGAGCATAGCGAAGCAGGGAAACTCAAGGCCGAAAAACTGCCCGAACTCACAACCGTGATTCGCATGACCTCTGAGAAGATTCCTGGCATGTTCACCTGGGACGAACTGATGTTTGCTGGCAGTGGAATAAGCGACGAGCAACTGACAAAGGTCCAGCGCGAGCAGGAGTTCGACGACCCCATAAACATTCAGTACACAAGCGGCACGACAGGCTTTCCAAAGGGTGCCACACTTAGCCATCACAATATTCTCAACAATGGCTACTTCGTGGCCGATCTACAAAAGCTGACGTATGAGGATCGTTTATGTATTCCTGTGCCGCTCTATCACTGCTTCGGCATGGTCATGGGCAATCTTGGCTGTATCACGCACGGTGCGACAATGGTCTATCCCTCCGAGGGCTTCGAGCCATTGGCCGTGCTCCAGACGGTGCAGGAAGAGAAGTGTACCTCGCTCTACGGTGTGCCGACGATGTTTATCGCGGAACTCAACCATCCCGATTTCGCCAAGTTCGACTATTCTAGCTTGCGCACGGGCTTGATGGCGGGTTCGCCGTGTCCAGTTGAGGTCATGAAGAAGGTCCAGACCCTGATGAACATGCGCGATGTCGAGATTGCGTATGGCATGACCGAGACCAGTCCCGTCTCGATGCAAACGCGCATGGGTTCACCGTTGGACAAGCAGGTCAGCACGGTCGGGCAGATACATCCGCATCTCGAAGTCAAGATTGTCGATCCCGCGACTGGACAAGTTGTACCAATCGGCGAAACTGGCGAACTCTGTACGCGTGGCTATAGCGTCATGCTGGGCTATTGGAATAACGATGAGGCCACAACTGCCGCCATCGACAGGGCGCGCTGGATGCATACCGGCGATCTGGCGGTAATGGACGAAGAGCAGTATATTAACATTGTTGGGCGCATCAAGGACCTCATCATTCGCGGCGGTGAGAATGTCTACCCGCGTGAGGTCGAAGAATACCTGTACACGCATCCAAAGATTAGCGATGTGCAGGTAATCGGTGTGCCAGACGAAAAATACGGTGAAGAGATCATGGCATGGGTCATGCTCAAGTCAGGCGAGCAAATGACTGAGGAAGAAGTGCGCCACTACTGTAAGGGCAATATCGCGCACTACAAGGTGCCGCGCTACGTCAAGTTCGTGACCTCATTCCCCATGACCGTCACCGGCAAAGTCCAAAAATACCAGATGCGCGAGCAATCTACCGAAGAGCTAGGACTGCAAAAGGCGGCATCGGTCAAAACGGCGTAAGGAAGAGCTATTATTCTGCGTCCTTCTTGTTTCTCAACAAGAAAGACGCAGTATTTTTGTGTAAGAAAGTGTCTCTGTGTGGAACAAATATATGCCGATTTTAATAGTAATATATTAATATATATGTTACAATAGGAAAAATATTGCTATTTTCGTCGGAGACGTTTTTGTGAAAATATTAAGCTTTGACTCGATCAAATGTAATAGTCCACGTGTTGCTAAGTTTTGGAAAGTACGCGATCTTGTTGCTCTACTTGACGCTAGTTACACAGAGCATCCA
>CAXTUE010000117.1:5689-8368 GCA_964247355.1 uncultured Ktedonobacteraceae bacterium
TACCCACACTATGTTTACATCTATGCCTATCCTGACAACAAAATATTCTATGTGGGAAAGGGAAAAGGAAATCGTATATTCGATCATGAAGCTGAAGCGAGACAAGGTGTTCAATCTCGTAAATGCAATGTTATCCGCGAAATTTGGTTAAGCGGTGAACAAGTTATCAAGCGCAAAATAGGATTTTTTATGACAATGGAGGAAGCAGTGAACTTTGAGGGTTTGCTTATTAATACTATTCCTGGATTAGTGAACAAATCACCAGGACAGAGCTTGGTAGAACTAACTGTAAGTGAAAAAGATAAAGAATACTTTGGATCTTCTATTAAGCACACTGCAGATGACGGCACAGAATACTACAATGCACGCGAGACTGCGAACTTTCTAGGATACACGAAATGGGGTGAGTTTGGAAAAATTATACAACGTGCTATGAAGGCGTGTGAAACTTCCGGTATACATGTTCAAGATCATTTTGTTGAAGTAGGGAAAATAGCAGAAATTGGATATCCTAATACAACATCGAAAATAATAAAAGATGTTTTGTTAAGTCGAGTAGCTTTTTTGCTTGTTGTTCAAAATGCTCATCCCGAAAAAATAATGGTTTTATATGGAAAAGCATATATAGCAAAATGTGTAGCTGATGAAGCCACTAAAACTGCTCATAGACAGATAGACACAATTAGAGGCACCATGCCAGAAGATCTGAAGCCTGAGCCATCTATCAAGCCGCTCTTAGACCAGCGCAAGCGCAATAAACGTAACTCCGTACAAGCTAACGAGCAACAAGCTTTTCTTGATATGTAAGGACTGTATTCATCACGTCCGTCTACCAGTATGAAAGATCAAAGACGGACGCGATGAATACGGTCCCTACAGGAATCTAAATCTCTAATGCACAAACGCCATAACAACAAACTTGTAAGCCAGTAACGCAACTGCTATCACAAGGTAGACGCGTAGCGCGAACATCCCGATCTTGAGCGAACGTGATAGCACAGGTTTTGTCAACTCTGCAAGCGGCGGCATGCGCCAATCGTTTTTATCCATCTTATAGAGCGCGATAAGCTCTTCATCTGAACCCTTGCGCAAACGTTTGAATAATGTAACTCCTCCAAGTACTGCTAGTGAGACAACCAGAATAATTCCCGCGCTAGCTGCTAGCTGCAATGTTTGGGTGTTTGTAAATGGTATAAGTGTTGTCACCGCAAGAATAACAGAGAGCGTTATAAGCACGCCGACGACGATAGCACATACAGCGTTGAGCCATAGCTTGTTCACCCACGGGCCAAGCACAGCACGGTCATTACACAATAATACGAGAAACAGCGTCGCACTGGGTAGCAGAATACCCGCGAGTGCCTGTACCATAAGTGTTAGGATTGCGAGAACCTGTGCTGGCGAAAGCACGACAATCGTACCTGCACAGAGAATAAGTACAGCGTAGCTGACATAAAAACCCTTTGCCTCGCCAAACTTGCTGTGCAGCGATGGTTTGGTCTTGAATGCATCGCCAAAGGCATACGAGGTGGCAAGCGAGACGGCACAGGCTCCGATGATGCTGGCGTTGAGCAAGATAATCATCAAGATAATGCCCATGATGGGATGACCTGCTAATCCGAACTGGTGCGCGGTTGTGTTCAGGTCCATAAAACCGTTATCGAACTTCGTCGCAGCAAAGCCAAATGCCGCCGCAATGACCAAACCTGCGGCCTCGATATTCGTCAGGAATGCGCCAACGATGGTATCGGTGCGCTCGCTTTTCATCCAGCGTGCAGTAATGCGCTTGTCAACCACGTTCGATTGCTGAAAGAAGAGTTGCCACGGCGTTACCGTTGTGCCGATAATAGCGACAATCGTCAGTAACGAGGTCGAATTGAGGCCACCGCGTACGCCTGGAATAAATGTGCCGCTTACGATTGGGCCAACGGAGCCATGTGGAATAAAGGCGATTGGAATCATCAGTAGGCTGGCGAGGCAGCAGACCCACATCACGCTCTCCCAACGCCGGAAACTGCCTGTTGTGGTGATCAGAATAAGACCTGCAACGCCCACGGGAACTGAGATGTAGGGGCTTACACCAAAGTATTGTAGCGCGACACTAAAGCCGATAAATTCTGTAATAATCGTCAAGAAGTTCAGAATAAACAGGTCGCTGAGCGCAAACGTTCCCCAGAATTTGCCAAAACGCTCGAAAAGTAGACGTGCATGTCCAACACCGCTTACCGCACCCAACCGTACAACCATCTCTTGATTGACGATCAGCAAGGGTATTAAAATGAGCAGTGTCCATAAGAGCGACGTGCCGTATTGCTGGCCCGCCTGAATGTACGTCTGAATGCCGCCTGCGTCGTTGTCGCCGACCATTGTAATCAACCCTGGCCCCATAATCACAAGCAGGGCGAGCAGGCGTTTGAACCATGTCTGACGTGTCGTGCTGTCGCTACTCTTAATTGTACCCCAGGCTCCCTGAATATCGTCACTGGATGCTGGATCAATATATACTGTGCTCTCTTCAACTCCATCGAACACAATCGTGGTCTCTTCAATTTGGTACATGGGAGTACTCCTCTCTTTTTTCTCTAAAACAAGAGCGTGGTAAGGTACGGATTTTCTCACGAAGAAACCTCGCGTAGGGACCCAATTATAAACTACAGCGCGGGAAATGTTAAGCCAAGA
>CAXTUE010000117.1:8378-10710 GCA_964247355.1 uncultured Ktedonobacteraceae bacterium
TGATAAATCGGTCCCTACAGGACATGATTTTCGTATAAGACGAAATCATGTTCGCGAGAAAATCGAAACAGAAGAGAAGATATGAGAGGAGAAAACCATGTTTGCCAGAGGAATTTGGCAAGCAGAGTACTACCCTCCCACTTCTCGCTTTGCGTTATTGTTGTCCGTAGCCAAAGCGAGTCGTGAGATGGTAGCACTAGTTAGCAGAGTGCTAGCAGGTCAGGAGCGGTTGGACTACGGAACGATGGTGACACCGACACCAAGTAGGGTCAGGGTCCATTCAGTTCCTCCTTCGTTCCTCGATGGGAACGAAACACACACGCCTAGATAAAGCGATCTAACGCATTCTTGAGTTCGCGTATCGCCTCATCAGAACTTCGTTGTTCAACAGCCTTTGTTACGCTCTGTTCGACAGCATATTCCAGGATAGCGCGGCCAACCTGGTCAAGCCCGGCGCGAACGGCGGCGATCTGTGTCAACATATCGTCAACATCACGCCCCTCGTCCCAGAGTCTTTTAAGGCTCGTTGCATGTCCAGCAACACGTGCAAGCCGCTTCGCGATATCTTCACGTGCAGTTGGATCAGGCGGCTGTGTCATGATATACACAAAACTTTCTTACAAGCAATCTCCCTACCCCCCTAAGGGGATATATTGCTCTCAAACGGAGTATACCTTACGTCTATATATGTGTCAAGAGAATTTACAATTTTCTCATAGATTGAAGTACTGTAATAAGAAGAAATGAGGAATATCATGTATAATATATTTACAAGAGTGCTACTTTAGAGAAGAGAACGTGATATACAAGGAGGCACTACTGAATGAGCGAGAATAGTCCTCTGATAGACGGACAGGCTAGCTCGACACAAAGCGAACGGGTTGCGGCAGGTAAGGCACTGCGGAGCAACGTTGCTCGTGTAAGTCATGCTGAGTGGCGACCCACGGTAGATAGAGTAAATCCTATGGATTTGCTGGAGGAGTCGAACCGTACACGTTTGCGTGCTCTCGTGCCTTTACGTTACGAACGGATGAGCGTTTCTCCTTTTGCCTTTTTGCGTGGCACCGCCATGATTATGGCCTCCGATCTGACAAGAACGCCTGTAACAGGCATTCAGGTACAGTTGTGTGGTGATGCACACTTGAATAACTTTGGCACTTATGCAACGCCTGAGCGCAATCAGGTGTTCGATATCAACGACTTTGACGAGACATTCCCCGGCCCGTGGGAATGGGATGTGAAAAGATTCGCGACAAGTGTGGTCGTAGCTGGACGAGTCAACGGCTTTTCCGAAGACGACAATGTACAGGCGGCATATAGAGGCATACAATCGTATCGTGAACACATGTGGATGTATGGTGGCATGCGCTATATCGACATGTGGTATACGCGCATTGATGTTGATGATTCGCTGAGACGTATTCACCCGGATGCGCGTGCATACATTCATCGCGAGATTGATAGAGCACGGCGTCGTACCAGTTTTCAGGTGTTTCCTAAAATGACTGAAGAACTCAATGGTCACTACTCAATCAAAGATGATCCGCCACTCATCACGCATTCCTACGACGATGAATTTATTGAGAGTGTGCAAAAACTGTTAGAGCGTTATAGAGAATCGCTGCCAGATGATCGCAATGTGCTGTTACGTCACTATCGCCTTGTGGATATCGCGCAGAAGGTTGTGGGTGTAGGAAGCGTTGGAACGCGTTGTTATGTGATGCTCTTTTTAGGTGATGATGCCAACGATCCGCTTTTCTTGCAAATTAAAGAGGCACGCGCCTCTGGATTGGAGCCATATCTTGGCCCGGCTCGCTATCCTAATCATGGGCAACGGATTGTCAATGGGCAAAGACTCATGCAGGGGGCGACCGATATCTTTCTTGGCTGGACGCGTAGTGGTGCGCATGACTACTATATGCGTCAGTTGCGCGATAGGTCATTATCCCCCAGTATTGAGGGTATGAACGTCAACGATTTCATTATATATGCAGGACTTTGTGGCTGGGTGCTTGCCCGTGCTCATGCCCGCTCAGGCGATGCGGCGTCGATAAGTGGCTATATGGGTAAAAGCGATGCCTTCGAGCAAGCAATTGCTGCATTTGCGAAAGCCTATGCTGATCAGACCGAACGCGATTTTGAGCTGTTTCTATCGGCACATAAAGCTTGTAGGTGGTAGCATCTCAGAACCGCTCTATGCTATAATATATCAGAGTTTAGAAGTAGGAATTAACGTTTGTATCTATCTTATATTAGACGAAGGAAAGAGCAGTAGCATAAGTATATCTTTTTTTGTGCTATTGACGAGGATAAGACATGGCGTAAACAATTA
>CAXTUE010000118.1:0-1913 GCA_964247355.1 uncultured Ktedonobacteraceae bacterium
AAGAAACATTAAATTGATAAAACCAAATGTATAATATGTACACTATTAAAGTAGAGATAACAATGTTGGCAGATATAGCACAGAATTCAAGTTTGGAAAGCTTTGTTGAAGAGCAAGCACCAGGAACATTTGCATATACACAGGCATGGTTACAGCTTATTGCTCGACTTTATGGCTACAAGGTTGAACTGCTTACGGCAAGTCAGGATGGGAAGCTAACAGGCTTCCTTCCCGTGTGTTATATGCAAAGCCCATTGACGGGCCGCAGACTTGTTTCCCTACCTTTCTCCGATAGCTCGCCACTATTGGCCAGCGATGATGCTAGTGCAAGCAATGTGATTGACCAGGCGATTGCTCTTGCGAAAGACAGAAAAGTAAAATATCTGGAACTGCGTTCTGGATTGAACGAGACGTTAGCGAAACGCGGAGATTTCGTGGAAGAGAATTTATATGTGCGTTGGTTGCTCACTCTCTCTCCTGATGCCAATACCATCTGGTCCGGCTTACGTAAGCCGGTGCAACACCAGATCAAGAAGTCTCAAAAGCTTGGCGTACAGATTCGCGTCGCGCAAAATCTGGAGGATATGGCGCACTACTATACTCTACACCTGAATACACGTACGAAGAAGCATGGTATGCCTGCGCAGCCTCAGAAGTTCTTTTATGAACTGTGGGACACATTCGCAGCGAAGGGGCAAGTGCAGTTGTTACTAGCTGAATACGAAGGCAAGAGTATTGCTAGCATGATTTTACTCGCCTCCGGTACAACAATACATTATGCCTATGGTGCATCTGATGAACACTATCTCAAACTCGCGCCCAACAATTTGCTGATGTGGAAAGCGATTGAATTAGGCTGTACTCTTGGCTACTCGACATTAGATATGGGTCGTACCGCGCGTGACAATGAAGGATTGATGGAGTTCAAACGCCGTTGGGGGGCTGTCCAGGACCCACTACCCTACTACTATTATCCGCGAGTAGCTGGACTTGCTTCCACCTCAGAGAGTAGTCGTAAATTTCAACTGCTTACATCCAATTGGCGTCGCCTTCCACTCTCTGTTGCAGGTCCTCTTGGAGGATTTCTTTATAAACACCTTGGTTAGTGGAGTATGTAAAAATGAATCTCGTATCTTTTTCGATAAAGACAAAAGGAATGCACAATTTTGTCCGACGCTTGGGAACAGTATTTACGCGTTTTGGGTTTTCCGAGGGGCGGACGAGCCGAGCTTTAAACACAATCGTGGACTCTGTACAACAGTATGATGGCGCACCTACATTTTTTATTCCGGCTGTTGTTTTGGAGCGACATCCTGCGTTGATTACAAGTATTGCGGATAAGGGTGCTGAAATAGGTGTACATGGATACGTGCATAACGATTATCGTACATTAAACAAAGCGCAGCAATTTCGGCAGACGCAAAAGGCTATTTCGATATTTCAAAGAGTTAATCTCCCGTACTACGGGTTTCGCAATCCCTATCTTGGCTGGACACCGGAGTCATTGGAAGTCTTCGCTGATCTAGGGTTTCGCTATGAGAGTAATATTGCTGTTCTTCACGATGTCGTCGATCTCAATGCTTTTTCGCCGTTACTGAGAAGTGGTTATGACAAATCGTTAAGCCTCTTTCAGGCTGTTCCTTGCAACGCATATGCCCTGCGCCCTAGTTTTGATGGCGAGCTACTACGTATCCCAACCAGCATCCCAGATGATGAAATGCTTTTTGATCGTCTGCGCATTACTGACCCGGAGGAAGTGGGGCAAATCTGGAGTCGAGTAATGAAGCGTGTGTATGATCTAGGTGGCTTGTATACGCTCAATCTGCATCCAGAACGTGGCATACTTTGTAAGCGCGCGCTGGACACCCTGCTAGCGTTTACTCGTAGCTGTGAACTTCCCGTGTGGGTAACAC
>CAXTUE010000118.1:1964-6325 GCA_964247355.1 uncultured Ktedonobacteraceae bacterium
TAGGCGAAATAGCACAATGGTGGAAAGAGCGTAGCCAGTTCCGCGTGACTATTACCAAGCTAGAGAATGATCGATGGCAAGTGGAGAGCACTGCTACTCCTCGTGCGACACTCCTTGCGCGTCACCTTAATGTAGAGGACGCCCCTACAATACCTTGGTATGATGGCGAGGTGCGGATACAGGCCCAGCAGTGCATTGTATCCGCGCCAACTACTCCCTGTATCGCAGTCTCACAGCAAACACCCAATGATGTAGTGAACTTTCTTGGCGAGCAAGGATATCCGGTGACACGTTGCGATCAAGAAGAAATACAAAAGTTCGCCACGTATATTGATAAGCCAGAAGGATTTGGTACTACTGCAGAGGCTCAGGCCGCAAGCAAAAGTGCTCTTATAGAACAAATCGAGGCGTTAGAAATGCCTTTGCTCCATTTCGGGTGCTGGCCAAATGGCAATCGTGCAGCACTTGCAGTGTCAGGTGATATTGACTCAATAACGGTTCAGGATTTTTTCCTGCGTATCATCGAAGTATTTCAACAAAGATAGTTTAGGCGAGTTGTTAACAACTCGACAAAAGGAATATTCAGGAAGCTTTATGCGAAAGGTGCCTTTAATAGCTGGAGGTGTATGTATAGTTCTCGCCATACTCATAGTGCTTTCCACTGTCATATGGCATGATAAAATTTTTGGGCATGGTCCGGTAGTGCTAGAGCCATTGAAAGTTGCACCTCGTCAAGGCTCAAATGTATCTGGTCAGGGGGCGACTCAGCAGGGCACAACCGCGTCTAACGCTTTTGTGACGTTACCACCAGGTTCAGTGCTACCCAGTGAGCAAGAATGCTCCACACGGATAAATCATTCTGCTGCGGAGCCGCGAACTGATAACGAAACGGCGAATCATGCGATTCCCACTCAGCAACAGATAGCGCAATTGGCTCCATGGGGAGACTCTATTGGAGCAACCACTAAGGCTGATCAGTTTCGCAAGCAAATTACGGGTAATTTCACTGGTACAACAGGAGAGATTTTGCAATGGGTTGCTTGCAAGTGGGGTGTTGACGAGAATATTGTATTAGCGGAGGCTGTTATCGAATCCGATTGGCATCAAAACTTTCTAGGTGATTATACAAACGATAAGAAGCGTTGTCCTCCTGGGCAGTGGGATGGCAGTGGTTGTTACCAGAGTTATGGCGTTTTGCAGTTGACCTATACCTTTTTTCCGACCGCTTGGCCAATGAGCCGAAATAACACAGCCTTTAGTGCTGAGTATGTCTACGGCGTCATCCGTACTTGTTACGAGGGTTGGACATCGTATTTAGCAGAGAGAAAGCCGCTTCCAGGATACTCAACATATCGAGCTGGTGATCTCTGGGGGTGTCTTGGTATGTGGTTTAGCGGCGGTTGGTACGACTCAGGTGCGATAAACTATATTGATAAAGTGAAGAAGGAACTGGTAAATAAGAATTGGCAGGAGTCGCACTTTTAAAGAGAGAATACTTTGATTAGGTGCAAACGTATATGGCTTGGACTCTCTGGAGGGTTGGATTGCTTAAGAGGAGAAATAGTATGATTTGGCAAAAATTGTTACATAGAATTCAGATTTACTCCATGAAGGGTAAACGCTTCATACGTATGTCGTTGTTGCGTAAAGAAATGGAGAAGCTTCAAGAGCGGGATCGTCTCCTCTACAAGGGCAATGAGCACCTGCCAGAAATCGCTCTAACGTTTGATGACGGTCCTGATCCTCTGTACACACTGCAAATTCTCGAAGTGCTTCGGCAGCATGGAGTAAAAGCAACCTTTTTCTGTATCGGTGAACAAACGCTGGCGCATCCTTATGTGATAAAACAAGCGCATGAGGCGGGACACACAATCGGCAACCATAGTTGGGGACATCCAGATATGGGGCTGCTTCCTGCTACAGATGTGCTACCGGAGATTATCCGTGCCTCTGATGCTATACGCGAAATTACAGGTGTGGCACCGGTATTTTTTCGTCCACCATTTGGCTCGCTCAGTACACATGTTCTGACTCAAGTCCGCCAGCTTGATTTAACGACAGTCCTGTGGAATGCTGGTGAAGAGGCAAGAGATTGGTCTAATCCAGGAATTAATTTTATTGTCAAATCTATTCTTGCGAAAGCGCGCAACGGTTCCATTATATTGATGCATGACAGTGGTGGAGATCGTTCACAAACGGTAGCGGCACTATCTATTATTATCGAGAAACTCAAGGAGAAAGGTTTTCGCTTGGTGTCGGTGCAGCAGATGGTGGAAAATCTCCATAGTAGCTCGCAACCTGAGTATGCAGGTGCAGTTTAAGAATAGAAGGGAGAGTAGACATATGTCTACTTGCTTCTTGTATTCGCAACGTATTTCTAACCTCAATAACAACCAACTTGATCATATAGATGCTGTATGCTTCGTTCGAGTCGTTTTAGAGCAGTGTGGTAAAATAAGCCCGATTATAATGGTGTATCTAATAAATAATTGAGTCATAGGCTTTAGATACTTTAAAGCAATGGATAGAGAAAGATAGGGAAGCAATCGTGAACCATGTTCTTGAGGTGATCTTTCAAAAGTTGAGACAATTTGTATTACTGCTTGTTCTGCTGCCACTTATAGGTCTTGTGGTCGCATTTGTTCTGCCTCGTTCCTTTCAGGTAAAGGCAACCATCTGGGCGTTGCAGCCTTTTCAGATAGTGGGTCAAACTCCTATAGCAGGAGGAGCATCCAGTACAGGCGGACCGGTCACACCGGCTGGAACACAGGCAGCAGCACTTACCGAATTGTTACAAACAAGGTCGTTTGCATTGGCGGTCGCCAAGAGAACCAATCTACAATCAACGCTGAATATTTCAAATCCAGGTGATGCTGACGACATCTTGTTCAGCGAAATATCTTCTCATGTGAAGGTCTCGACACAAGGCGATGATACATTTGTTATCGGCTATACAAGTACTGACTCACACATTGCCCAGCAAGTGGTGTCTAGCGTCATTCAGAATTACGCGGTACAGAGTCAGTCATTGATCATTTCGTTGGGTCAAAAGGCGATAGCGAGTTATCAAACTCAGCTGAATGATGCGCAAGCAGAAGTGCAGCGAACAACGACAGCAGAATCTGATTTCCTCCAAACTCATCCCGGTGCATCCTTGACAAACAGCCCACAGTACGCGCAATTGGATGCGCAAAGAACGCAAGCACAGACACGATTGCAGAATATTCAGACAACCGTCGAGACTATGAAGACACAGATTAGTGTGGCTTCGACGGGTTCTGACGGTCTTTTTAAGGTAATTGACTCTCCTGCCGCTCCTGTGAAGCCGGTGTCGCGCACAATCCCTCTACTAATCGGCGGAGGTGTTGGACTTGTTGTCGCGCTTCTTGCCAGTATTGTTTACATTATCTTTCTTGTGCGGCGTGATAGTGCAATCTACACACTCTCCGACTTAAAGAGTGCAACTACTCTACCAGTTGTTATGCAACTGCCTTCCTTAGAAACACAAACCGTGTTGTCGATAGTAGACGACTCGCAATTTTAAGAGAATATTTTTATCATACCTTTTTATAGAGGTATGTTAGATAGGTTATGAGAATAGGTCATGGAAAAAGCTAAAAATAGAAATTCAAACACGCGAGATTTGAGTAAGGAGAACACTCAGGCATTGACTTCTATGAAGCAAGACTTTGTACCTGAACATAAAATTGTTGATACGCCTCGTCCAGTGCAGCAAAGGGAATTTGAGCCGCCAAAGAGAGTTGTTGATACGCCCCGACCGGAAATTCAGCGAGAACTTGAGCAACCAAAGAGAGCTGTTGGTATGCCGTTTCCTGCGTCACAGCGGGACTTCGGGTCATCAAATGGAGCCGCTCGCAGTGAACCTACTCCCTATATTCAACGTGTGCATCCCACTTCTATTCCTAGACGCGACCAGAAGGATGCTCAAATCGTTCGAGAGCGATGTCGACAACTTTGCATCTCGACCTTTTTTCGTGAGACTGAGCCAGTACGTAGCCTCGGCTTTACAAGTCCCACCGATGGAAGTGGAAAATCATTCTTATCCAGAGTAACAGCAGGTGTCCTGGCAAACGATAGTAAAGACCCCGTAGTTCTAGTAGATTGTAATTGGGAATCCTCCGATCTTCACAAGTACTTTGGAGTTCCATTAGAACCTGGACTGGCAGATTGGCTGCGAGGCACGTGTAAAGAAGAGAGCATCCGTCATAAAGTTGGACCAAACTTGACCTTCATTCCGGCAGGCAACGGCATGCGTGATATTGTCAAGCTACTACAAAAGGTACGGCACCACGACTTACAAGCTATGCTTTCTCATGCAGACGAACTGTTCGTTGTTGATT
>CAXTUE010000118.1:6338-10665 GCA_964247355.1 uncultured Ktedonobacteraceae bacterium
ATCAAGCGGACATGGTCGATTCGCTTGAAGTTTGGTAAAGTCAATACTTGTTGTTGTGCAAGCAGGAGAAACGACAAATGCTTCAATCGCGGAGACGTACGCGCAACTGAAAGATTTACCTGTAGAGGGCATGATTCTGAACCAGATGAAGAGCCGCATTCCACGTTGGATACGTGAACTTTTGTAGAAGAGAGATGCAATGGTTCAAGTTTCTATAATTTTACTACTTTGCTTGATTATAGGATTGTTTGCGCGCAAGTACAGCATAGTAGTACGCATTTTCCTGGTTGTTTTGATGGCTGCTGTTGTACTTTCCTTACTTCTCCTGTCATGAGAGAAACGGAGTTCTCACGTTGCTGACACTGAACACGAATACAGACACTGCTCTGAGAGAGCGTAAAAGGAGCTTATCACTTCTCTTTCCTGTGATTCTAGCTATTGCTTGCTGCATCACCGTACTCTCTGTGCTTATGGCGATAGGTTTAGGTGTTGGACTTTTTTTCGGTCTGCTAGTAGTGCTAGTAGTGCTTGCTTTGATTGTCTTACAGCCTGTAATTGGTTGTTACCTTGTGCTCTTAACGGCAGTAGTGATTGAGGCAGAACCTCTCACAAACGCGATTCTGACTGATCGGATAATTGAGCGTCCAATTGGATTTTTACTGCTCTTTATTCTCGCTGTGTTCATTTGTCGGCGGCTCATTCATCGCGAACCTATCGTCATAAGAAGTGGGCAACTTATACTTCCATTTGTGTTATTCTTGCTTTGTATTGCTCAAGGTGCAATACATGGATTGACAAGTGGTGGAAATCTTCAGGAGATCATAGGCGAGATACGTCCATTCTGGTATTTATTTTTATCGTATCTCCTAGCGATCAATCTTGTGACTTCCAAAACGCATGTGCGCGTGATAATGTGGATTGTGATTCTTGGAGCTTTTGTAAAAGGTCTGCAGGGTGTTTATGTCGTGCTGATTGTCTTTCATGCTAATTTAACAGGTCACTTTACAATTTTGGCGCACGAAGAGTCTTTCTTTTTCGTCGGTCTGCTTGTGCTTCTCCTATTGTTCTGCTTGCACTATCGTTATCGTCCTCAGTTTTATGCAGCCTTATGTGTATCGCCTTTTGTTCTGTTCTCACTCGTTGCTAATCAGCGACGTACTGATTATGTTGCTTTGGTTGTTGCGATAGGAGTTATCTGGGCACTTATCTATAAGATAAAGGTAAAGGCTCGTAGAGCACTACTCACGCTTGCGATAGTATGTGTTGTGCTTGGCGGTGGCTATATGCCTGCATTTGCTCAGGGCACAGGTGTAATTGCGGCTCCCGCCCATGCAGTTATTTCAGTTTTCGCTCCCTCAGCCTCAGATACAAAAACGCTTGACTCAAATATCTATCGTACAATCGAAAATCATGATTTGATCTATACCTTAAAGCAGAGTCCCTGGATTGGTTACGGCTTTGGAAAACCATTTCTTGAGCCGATTCCTCTGACAAGTATCTATCCACAAGTTCTACACGATGACCCAATTTATAATTATGTTCCGCACAACAATGTTTTCTGGGTATTGATGCGTCTTGGCGTGATTGGCTTTCTCGCGTTCTGGTTCTTAGTTGGCAGTGCTATTGTACGTGGATGCTTTATTGCTCGCGAACTGAAAGATAAGTATTTGCAACTGGTGGCAATCTTTGTTGTTGCAATGGTAGTCGTAGAAATATTAGCCGCTTACGCCGATTATCAGCTCTACTTCTTCCGCAACATAATCTACATTGGTATACTACTTGGCGTCTTGATGCGATTACCTGCACTGGATGCCGAAAGGAACTAACCATTTTTTATGAACATTTTGATTGTATCACCTATTATTCCTTCGCCTATATGGGGTGCGGGTTCACGTAATTATTATTTGTTGAAGGCACTGGCTCGTCAACATTCTGTATCCTTGCTAGCATTAAGTGAATTCAATAAAGAGGACGTTCTTAGCAGTGTCTCTCAAATAGAAGACTTCGTACAATCGGTACAAATTATTTCCTTGCCTGCCGTTACCTCTAAGCGGTGGCGTCAATTACAAGATATATTTCAAAAAAGACCATATAGACTTAGATTGACTACTCTTAACGAGATGCAAATCGCTATCAATGAAGCATGCGCGCGTACTTCATATGATCTTGTGTTTTTTGAAAGTGTCTTGATGTCTGATTATCATTTGCCCAAAAGCGTGAAGGTAGTCATCGACCAGCACAATATTGAATTTGAGCTATCTATGCGTACCTTCGAGCAAGAGACCTCTTTGATAAGAAAAGCTTATGGCTGGCTAGAGGCTTCAAGACTTAAACCTATTGAATTAGAGTTATGTCGTAGGGCCGATCTAGTCTTGACCACAAGTGAGCGAGAACGTCTTACGCTTCAGAAACTATTGCCTGAAGGTCACTTTAAAACGATTTCCAACGGTGTTGATCTTGAAAAATTTCGTCCTATGGACGATGTAGAGGAAATACCGGGAAGAATTGTCTTTACAGGCTCTATGGAATATTACCCAAATATTCAGGCAGTCCACTATTTCGCTCAGAAATGTTGGCCTCTGATTTGTGAACGCATTCCTTCGGCATCATGGTGCATTGTCGGCAGAAATCCACCGCCAGATATCTGGAAATTAGCCTCATTACCCAACGTCACAGTAACAGGTTCAGTTCCTGATACACGTCCTTACCTCGCTGAAGCCTCTGTCGTCATCGTTCCACTCCTGGTTGGCAGTGGCACACGTCTCAAGATACTTGAGGCGTGGGCGATGAGTAAAGCTATTGTCACCACAAGTATTGGATATGAAGGACTGGATGCTATACCCGCAAAGCATCTCGTTGTTGCAGACAAGCCAGAAACGTTTGTGGATGAAGTTGTTACTCTCATGAAGGACTTTGAGCAACGTGCTCTTCTTGGCAAGGATGGTAGAGCTTTGGTAGAGGCAGAATATAGCTGGCGTCGGAGTGAGGCTCTTCTACTTGAAGCTATAGAGCATTTATCTCTAACTAGTACAACGTTACAAGAAAACATTCTTGAACACAAATAACAGCTACACCTTTCCGTATCTCTAGCTTTAGCTTCCAATTTGGACGTGTCTTTCATGTAGCTCAAGCTGTCCAAAAAGAAAGGCAAAAGACTTCTATGTTAAAACTTTATAAGTTCAAATGGCTCTTCCTTATAGGGGAAATATTGCTTGCATTGCCGATTTTTTATCTTTGTATTCTCTCGATTGGCGCAATTAAAGCTACGAAGGGGAGGAAACGGCAAAAGATAAAAACTCCTTCTCCTACGATGCTACAGGAAACTCGTTTTGCAATTGTCGTGCCGGCTCATAATGAGGAGGTTCTACTTAGTAGTTTATTGGAAAGCCTCGCTCAACTAGAGTATCCTAAAGACCATTATGCAGTCCATATTGTGGCTGATAATTGCACTGACCGCACTGCGGCTCTGGCGCGCGAAAGTGGATGGGTACATGTTCACGAACGCTTTGATGCGAATAAGCGCGGTAAAGGCTTTGCACTGAATTGGCTTTTGCAGAAACTTGAACAGAGACAATTAGTTTATGATGCGTATATCTTTGTGGACGCAGATTCAGTGGTCGAACCTAACTTCTTACGGGTAATGAGTAAAGGTCTAGCAGAAGGCGCTCAAGCTTTGCAAGCTCAATACAAAGTGCTCAATCCATCCGAATCTCCCAGTGCAGCACTACGTTGGATAGCTCTTGCTCTAATGTGTCATGTGCGTCCTCTGGGGAGAAACGAACTTCACTGTTCCTCGACTCTTACAGGCAACGGAATGTGCTTCAGCCGATCACTTTTGCAGCGTTACCCGTGGCAAGCCTTTTCGGTTGCTGAAGACTATGAATATTACCTGAATTTGATCCAACATGGGATACGAGTGCATTATATGCCAGATGCCATCGTAAGTTCACCTATGCCAACAACGTTTGAGCAGATGCGTACGCAGGACATTCGTTGGGAGTCTTCAAACCCCAGCCGCTCAAAGTTGAACGTCTCGCTAGACCTCCTGAAAAGTGGACTGCGCACTCGTGATTTTGCGCGAGTCGAAGCGGTTGCGGAGTATCTTACTCCCCCCCTGTCATTTCTAACCGTTTGCACTTTGGTTACATGTCTTCTCTCATTATTTATAGGAACTGTCCCTGAAATAGCTTTTGGCTTCCTTCTGCTGTGTGGGTTGGTTGGGTATGTTGGTACTGGTCCATTGCTGTTACGTCCACCTAGAGCAGTATATCTAGCACTTTTGCATTCTCCTGGTTTTATGCTCTGGAAGGTATGGGTGTATCTGGTG
>CAXTUE010000119.1:0-5558 GCA_964247355.1 uncultured Ktedonobacteraceae bacterium
TGTGCGATATTGGCGATAAGTTCGCGCCGCATCTCGTCTTGCCGTCGCAACTCGTTGACATCTGACTCTATGGTATCGGCCATCGCGTTGAAGGTAAGCGCGAGTTGTCCTAGTTCGTCCTGCGTTTTGGGGACCGCGACTCGCTCGGTATATTTGCCGCGCTTCATCTGCTCCGCAGCAACAGTGAGTGCCTCAACTGGCCGTGTAAGCAAGCGTGTGCTCAACAGGCTGAAGAGAATAACGAATGCGGAAACGATGATGCCACTAATCAGAATTGCCTTGTTCACTGGTCGTAAAAACTCATTTGGATCTATCTGTGGTTGAGACAGAAGCAAGGCTCCAACAACATTGCCATTATATGTGATTGGCTCACTGATATATAAAGATGAAAATGTGCTGTCATGACTCGATACCTCGAGGTAGCCGTGCGTCTCTCCCTGCTTGACGGTCTGAGAGAGTGCTGCTATTACCGTCGGGTCACTACAGTTTCCTTTGAGGTGTGAAGCTGGTTGAGTACATAAGAGCTGATGACCCGTGGCATCTGCCACAACGATTAAATCAGCATCACGTGACTCTCTTGTCAGCGTATTGGCTTGACTTCCACCCGCGAGGCTAGGGCCAAGAGGGTCCGCAAATTGAGTAGCGCGCGCACGTAATTCAGCAAGCTGTGTGTCTGTAAAGTAGTTTTGTACTGTTAGGGCAATGGTGAAGGTCATAACAAGAATAGCTACTAGCGTTACCAGAAGATAGCTGAGCACGAGTTTTAGACGTAGATTCAGTTTTGAGGAATGGAAACGCTGAGCCATTAGAGTTTTCCTGCGGTTGTTGATGTTGGCACGAACTTGTAGCCCACGCCCCACACAGTTTGAATGAAGTGTGGTACATTCTTAACGGCTTCCAACTTCTTGCGCAATGTTCCAATATGCACATCCACGGTACGTCCATCGCCGAGATAGGTGTAGCCCCACACCTGATTGAGTAATGCCTCGCGTGTGAAGACGCGATCAGGGGCCGAGGCAAGCGTAACGAGCAGGTCAAATTCTTTGACCGTGAGCGAGATCTGTTGTCCTCCAAGCGTTACACGGCGGGCGGGAATAGTAATCACAAGGCTCTCGAAACGTAGCTCTTCACCGCTTTTCTTTTCTGTCGAAGCAAGCTCATGTTCTTTTGTGTCGTTTTGTGTTGTTGCGCTTCTACGCAGAATAGCCCGAACGCGGCTCACCAACTCACGCGGACTAAACGGCTTGACCAGATAATCGTCGGCCCCTATTTCCAGACCCGCGATACGGTCTTCCTCACCCTGTCGTGCTGTAAGCATCAAAATGGGCGTGTTGGCCCAATCGCGGATGCGACGACAGACCTCCATGCCATCGAGCGCGGGCAACATCAAATCAAGAATGACCAGATCGGGATGCTCGCGCGCATGTAGCTCTAGGCCAGCAATACCATCGCTCGCGCTTAGTACAGTAAATCCTGCCTGTTCAAGGTAGAGACGGATTACCTGTATAATATTCGCTTCATCTTCAATCACGAGTATTTTCATACCTTGATTATAGCAGAGACGTATAGAGAAATTTGCAGAAAAATGTAAAGTTTTTGTGATATCAGGAAGATGTAATACATGTGCTTAACGCTACGATGCCGTGCGGTCTGTGCCTGTTTTTTACTGAACCTGCTTGATAGCGTCCTTCAGTTGTGTATACACATTGTCAAGATGCTCTGGCATCACCTTGATGTCGGCAATAACAGGCATGAAGTTGGTGTCGCCATTCCAGCGTGGCACGATATGATAGTGCATGTGGTCGGCAAAGCCCGCCCCTGCAACCTTGCCTTCATTAATGCCCATGTTAAAGCCATCGGGGTTCATGGCATGACGAATAGCTTTGAGCGCGAGTTGTGCCTGAGCCATCAGTTCGGCAAGTGTGGTGGCATCAAGCAACGAAATACTGGCGACATGCTCGAAGGGTGCGATCATGAGATGCCCGTTATTGTAGGGATATTTGTTGAGCATCATGAAACAACGTTCGCCACGATAGAGAATATGGTATTCATCATCACGATTGGCCGCCTGCTGTGTGCAAAAGATGCATCCGGGTGCTTGCTCTGTCTTAGGCGTGATAAACGCCATGCGCCACGGTGCCCATAAGTTTTCCATCCATACCCCCTATAAAAAAAGAGGATTGCGGCGAATACGTGCATCGCGCAACCCTCAGCATATTTCGTTAGTTCGCGCAATCCTCTTGCGGCAGTTCCACCTGCTGTACGATATCGTCCTGCCCTGGTACCCACTGCTCAGCCCATGCATGAATTGCCTCAACCACTGGCTGAAGCGCATGCCCCTTTTCGGTCAACTGGTATTCGACACGTACCGGTATCTGTGGATAGACGACGCGTTTAACAATGCCTTCCAATTCAAGCTCACGTAAACGGTCGCTCAACACGCGGTCGGAAAGTCCCTCGACAAGAGCAGTCAACTCGCAGAAACGGCGCGGCCCGTCCATGAGCGCAAGCAGAAGCAAACCTGTCCAGCGCTTGCCGAGTATTTGTACGGCATGCTCATAGCGTGGACAGATATGCGTGAGCGCGGTTTTCGATTCTGTTTTTTCTATCGGCTTCGTTGCCATACTTAAACCTGCCATTTCTGGTTCGTGCTGGTCACAAATGAACCAGGATAGATACATATCTCTTGAAATTATATACGTTAACTATACCACATTTTGGTTATCTAACGCAAGCTATGTAACTTACTTTTTATTAGTTTAATTGTGTTCTAAGAAACTAGAGTGCCCTGGTTCTCGGCTCTCTTGTCACAGCCAGTCCATTGTACGTTATAATGCATGGTATGCTGAACATTTCACTGAACACACACCTTAATACGTTTCATCTTACATTAGAACTCGAAGCGAAGCGGGGGCAGACAACGGTCTTGCTTGGCGAGAGTGGTGCTGGCAAAAGCACTGTGCTGCGTCTGGTGGCGGGCTTGCTTACACCGCAAAAGGGGCTTATCTCACTTGGAAATACTGTGTATTTTGATAGTGAACGCGGTATAAATGTTCCACCCCAGGAACGGCCCTTTGGTTATGTGTTCCAGGACTATGCCCTCTTTCCCCACTTGACGGTCTTCGAGAATGTCGCGTTTGGTTTGCGCGCACAACGTCTTCCGCGTTCGCTTATTCGTCAGCGCGTCGGGGAGGCTCTTGAGCAGGTGCATCTACCGGCTCTTGAGCAGAGGCGACCCACGCAGCTTTCCGGTGGTCAGCAACAGCGTGTCGCTATTGCGCGCGCCCTTGCCCTACAACCGCAAGTGCTGCTGCTAGATGAGCCACTCTCGGCCCTTGACGTTCAGACACGACGCGAGGTACGCCAGGAATTGCGGCATATCCTCACGGAGGTCGACACAATAACTCTGCTGGTGACGCATACTTATCTCGAAGCACTGCTCTTTGGTCAGAACATTCTTGTGCTTGAGGACGGGCATGTGCTTCAACAGGTTGGGCAACGCGACTTGCTGGAACATCCACGTTCGTCGTATGTCGCTGAATTGATTGGCGTCAACTTTTTTCGGGGACGTGTTGTGCGCTATGAGTCATCACACGTCTGTGTTCTGCAAGTTCAGAATGGTGCACAAACTGTCGAGATGCTGGCAACGCTGCAAGATGCTGCAAAGCCACATATTGACGAAGAGGCGTTTATGATTGTCGAGCCGCGTAGCATCACGCTTTACTCATCGCAGCCCAATAGTTCCGCACGCAACACCTTTCGCGGCGAAATCATACAACTCTTACGAGTCGGCAACACATCGCTCTCTTCGAGCGTGGACAAAGAGGGCGTTTTCCGCGTAACACTCCTCATTGATGCCTCTATGCCGCCGCTTACGGTGGAAATAACCGGAAGTTCAGCGACGCGTCTGAATGTACATGAAGGCGCGATTGTCTATGCATCGTTTAAGGCAACCGAGGCGAGGATGTATACATGAGACATGTTGTAGGGACCGCATTCATCACGTCCGTCTTCCGATGTGAGAGGTGACGAGGGACGTGATGAATGCGGTCCCTACGGCGTATTTTATTGGTGGACAGAGGTATACCACTTGTGCAATACCGCGTTCGTCATGCTCTGCCCTTTGAGCGTGAATTTGCCGACATCCTCCCAGCCCCAGAAGAAGATGCCTGCGATACGCTGATCCTGTATCGCGTTAGTAAGAGCGGCTTCGTACGCTCCCGCCTGTTCAGCAGGGTCAAGTGGTGTCTTGCTATCCTGCTCCCACGTATTGTAGAGCGCGTCGGAGCTATTGCGATAGCCGATCTCGGAAATGAGTACCTGCTTGCCGGTACGCATCGAGATTTTATCCAGGACAGACTGGACTTTATCTTTCCACAGGCTCACCATATCCTTCGGGTCTATGCGTGTCGACACGTTAGTCAGTGGAATGTATGAGGACATGCCAAGCATACTGATATTCTGATTGCTGAACCAGTCGGGAATGGGTTGGTCAATGGGCTGCCAGTTCATGTCGTAGGTCAAGGTGCCAGCGAAAACGCCATGTATGCGCTCAATAAGTTGATTCCACATCGAGACAGGAGCATTTTCTTGTAGCCATGAGCATTCGGTAGCGATTGCTATCTGGTCTGCTCCGGCTCGTGCCGCCGCCTCAACGTATGGTTTGTAAGTGTTCCAATAGCTATCGAACCATGCCTGCTCTTGATCCTGGGAGCTGGGATGGATAATGCCTGCCCAGCCACCTTTCTCGTCAACACCCATTAAAGGTACGACAAATACATGCAACCCTTTAGCATGGGCTGCACGTACCCCGGCCTCAAATGAAGAGACAAGTGGAGTACTTTGTGTGGTACGAACCGTGGTTGAAGACGCAGTGGCTTGTGAAAACAACAACGATAGCTCGATCCACTGTGCTCCCGTCTGCATCTGAATATCCGACAAGCTTTGCTGCCATTGTGGACCATATGCCGTCTGTTGTTGCCACTGTGGTGTGACAATACCAGTTTCAAAGGTATGCGTACGCGTCACCGTCACGGCTGGAGGTTGTGTAATAAATGTTGCACCACTGGAAGTGCTTTTTCCAAAGGCGAGAACTTTTGGCATTGGAACGTGTAAGGCAAACAAAACCTGTCCAAGAATGGCCAGTATTACCAGTAATGCTCCCCCAATTAACATGCCCTGTTGCAAGGTAGGGGAACGAAATCTCTTAAGTTGTACCTGCTCTACAGGTACAGGTGTCGGAATCTCCACAGGCTTTTGTGTCTGTATACCCCGCCTTCTAAATAGACCAAACACGGATTGCAAAACTGCAAACACAAACGCCACTCCCACACCTCCTAGCATCAACATCCGAAAGAAACGAGACCAGAACATATCTTTTGCTCCCTTCAAATAGCATGCATATATTGCTCGTTATTCTCCTTTATCGGCACACCTGCGGTTTTTCGTAGGGACCAGATTATGCGTTTTGATGAAATACTGTGGATGTCCTGGATCGTAGGGACCGCATTAATAACCGTCCGTTTTGGGGAGTTTTGGGGGGGGGCGGGGCGGGTGGT
>CAXTUE010000119.1:5568-8880 GCA_964247355.1 uncultured Ktedonobacteraceae bacterium
CATCACGTCCGTTTGTCGGCGTGAGAGGTCAGAGACGGACGTGATGAATGCGGTCCCTACGGTTTGTGAAACACCATTATCGCGTCCGAGGCCATTGTCTCGGCAATACTTATGAGTCTTGTAAGTTTTGCCGAACTATAGTCAATGAATTGACTTCGGACGCTGTAAACGTGGTCCCTACAAAACCCCGGCAATTTGCTGGTGAAGAGCACATGACGCACAGTGTTTCGTGGCGTGGCGCGATTGGATTACGAAACTCCGGCAATTTGCCGATAGAGGAGAATATGACGTACGCCATTTCGTGGCGTGATTGGATGTCGTATTTGGAGAGAAAGAATTGCACATGAATGTACAGCAGTTGGAGGATAAGAGGCAGCGGAATGCCCTCGATAGTTCTCACATACCTCAAGAGGCACAGGATACATACTTTTATGAACAAGTGACGCGTTATCGGACGTGGCTTAAACAACAGATGCATCGTTCAAAATCGACAAGCGAACAGCACATCGCGGACACCTACGCAACCAATGCATCACAGGTGGTCGTAGTGGGTAAACAAAGTGTACAGGCGTACGCGCCATTTCGCTATAAGTATTCCGCGCTGAAAGTTGTTACGGGCAAGCAGTATATTATTCTTGCTATCGCGTTGCTGGCGTGGATTGAGGGTATGATCTACTATGGGCGACAAATATTAACAGTCACCATGACAATTATTACGCTTGCCTACTTGTTACACCTTATTCTTGATGTTGTGCTTGCCTTAAGTACAGTACGCGAATCGCCCGAAGAGCAGATTGACAACCGAGTATTAGAGGCTTTACGGCATGACGAATGGCCGATGTATACCATTCTCTGCCCGTTGTATAAAGAGGCTCGCGTCGTACCGCAGTTTGTCAAAGCCATGCAAGGTCTTGATTATCCAACGGACAAACTACAAATTCTCTTTCTGACGGAGGAGGATGACAATGAAACTCGGAACGCTATCGAGTCGATGAATCTTCCCCCGCACTTTGAGATTGTGACGGTGCCGGAGGGCAATCCACGCACAAAGCCGCGTGCCTGTAATTTTGGCCTAATTCAATCTGTTGGACAGTATGTCGTCATCTTCGACGCGGAAGACGTACCGGACCCCTTACAACTCAAAAAAGCTGTCCTGACCTTTGCCAATCACGGTCCCAATCTTGCCTGTGTGCAGGCCAAACTCAATTTTTACAATCCCGATCAGAATCTGCTCACGCGCTGGTTTACCGCCGAATATTCGCTCTGGTTCGACCTGATTCTGCCAGGACTGCAAAAGGCGCACTTCCTCCTACCACTTGGTGGCACCTCGAATCACTTTCCAACACAAATGATTCGCGCATTGGGTGGATGGGATGCCTTCAATGTCACGGAGGATTGTGATCTTGGCTTGCGGCTCGCATGGTTCAAGATGGAGACGGTTGTACTTGATTCGACGACGTATGAAGAAGCCAACTCGCGTACGAAGAATTGGCTGCGACAACGCTCGCGCTGGATAAAAGGCTACATGCAAACCTACCTTGTGCATATGCGCGAGCCGTGGCACTATGCACGCGAATTTCGCATTCGCGAGTTTCTGTCAATGCAATTGATGATCGGTGGCAAAACGGCTGTCCTGTTCATCAATCCATTACTGTGGATTGCACTGATTGTGTCACAAATTCTGAGACCTTTTATTGGTAACGTCTATGGTTCGCTTTTTCCTGCTCCGATTGTGACGATTGGCGCGGTGTGTCTTGTCGTCGGCAACTTCTTCTACCTGTACATTTACCTGCTGGCCTGCATTCGGCGCAAGCACTACTCGCTGGTCAAGTGGACGCTGCTCATTCCACTCTACTGGCTGCTACAAAGTGCCGCTGCGTGTATAGCGCTCTACCAGCTTATTGTAAAGCCGCACTATTGGGAGAAGACGGAACACGGCCTGCACTTGCTTGATGCACAGGCAGTTTCCAACATTCTCGAAAAAGATGGTATTGCGCTGCACCGTCAGCACTCTCATCTTCACAACGAGCATCATAATCGCGTTGCCGTGCCCGCCGCACAGCGACATCGCCTGAACTCGGCACAGTTTCCATCTGTACGCTCGGCACTTAACACAATAAATCAAGAGTATAAACCAGCTTTTACAGCGAAAGAGCTTGCAGCCCTACATGCTGCACAACATGTAAAGGCTAGAGACCCGTGGTTTATTGCCACTATGCTCCTTGCTTTTTGTGTTGCACTCGCGTCGTGTGTCTATGCCTACTTCACGCACACGCTTGCATCCGGCACCCTGGAACTCAATCAAGCATGGAGTGCGTGGTTGCCACTGACACATCTATTGTTACTCCCCTTTTCATGGAGTGCTTCTCTCCTGCATACTGGCGTCATGCTACCCGCGATACTCTGCTATATACTTTCTACGTTTTGTGTCTTTATCGCTGCGCGTTGCCTGACACGCAATAGTCGCGCCAGTTTTTTAGGCTCGTTGCTCTTCATCTTTAACCCGACGTTGTTTCTGCTGAATACGCTGTCGTTTAACGATTGGCTGTGCATTGCAACGCTCACCCTGACGTGTTGTTGCTTCCTGCTATGGTCGCGCCACAATCATCTCTCGTCTCTGGTTGGTGCGGCAATGAGCAGTTTGCTAGCAACATTGACATGCTATGATGGTTGGGCTTTGTTTGTCTCGCTGCTTGCATTTCTGGTTGCTATTAGCTGGCTCAAACGCCACTCACGTGCTCAAATCGAGAGTTCGCTACTGGCGTTTAGTATGCTCGGTGCGCTAGGTATCGGGGTGTGGATGCTCTGTTGTGGTATACTCTTTGGCGACCCACTGATCTTCCTGCGCCAGCTATTGACTCCAATTGGCTCGGTTCATAGCACTAGCTCAATCTTCGCGTCTGCGTTACAGGTAGCGGTGCAAACGCTCTCGCCAGTACTCTGCTCTGTAGCCTTCCTCGCGCTGGTACTCTTCATCGTGCGTCGTCGCCTTGCGCCGGAGACCATTGCAGGAATTGCATTTCTGGTTCCGTTTGTCTTTGCGCTATTCTCGATGAGTAGCGGTTATACGGTAATACCTCCTGTCTCGTCCGTGGATATCCTCCACGCATTACAACAGCATGCAGGTATCGCAACCATAGCCCCCGCCGCCCTCTTTCTGGCGACACTTTTCAGCCCTGATGTGCGTTCAATGCTTGCCACTGATAGACAAGATGGCTGAATAAGGCACCTGTTAGCTCCGATTGCAAGTTATAGGCAATGAATTGCCCGATGCGGACGCGATAAATTTGGTCCCTACGAAACCCTTTGGGT
>CAXTUE010000119.1:8890-9228 GCA_964247355.1 uncultured Ktedonobacteraceae bacterium
AATTTTTGCCCCCCAAAAAACCTTTTTTTTTTTTTTTTAAAAAATTTTATGCCCCCCCGAGGCCGATTTATCGCATATACGTTATGGTACAATGGTATCGCACTACTAATGTAGATAAAAAAGGGAAAGATATTTATGCGAGGATACAGAGCGATTCCTCTCTTTATCATAGTGTTGCTCTCCTGCGTCCTGACAGCGTGTGGCGGCGATACAGCTTCTACTCCGACAGCGCCACAACTCATCAAAAACGCACAAACGGCATTACAGAAGGTCACGGCCTACCACTTTAATCTCGTTGCTGAAGGTGCGGGTGCGGGTAGCTTTCTAGTCATAAAAAG
>CAXTUE010000119.1:9243-10664 GCA_964247355.1 uncultured Ktedonobacteraceae bacterium
ATACTATTGTGCCGGACAAACTTCAGGCCGACGCCAATGCCGTGGTACTGGGCAATATCGTGAAGGTGAAGATTATTTCTCTGGCCGATAAGCAATATGTCACCGATCCAATCAGTGGCAAATGGCAAACTACCTCTGGCCTGCTGGACCCACGAACGCTTTCGGACTCCAAAACGGGTATTATTGCCATTCTAGGGCTTATTCAAAATCCCAGTACGCCGACCGATAGTAACGTGGATGGCAAAGCTTGCTGGAGCATCAATGGCAAACTTAAAGCGAAGGATATCCAGGGTATAACGGGTGGTGGCACGCCAACTGACGCAACTGATGATGTGACAACCTGTATCGGCAAAGCTGACAATCTGCCCTATACAATTCGTATCACGGGCATAGCCATACAGGGCGATACCGATAAAACGGTACGTACCTTCAAACTCTCGAAGTTCAACGAGAGCATCAGCATCGTCGCGCCGGTTTAATGCGAGAGGAGATTCATGCTGGGGCAAGATAAATTCATACACACAAGGCATACAGGACGCCTGGCTCTTCTCGCAGCCTCTATCGCTGTCTTTCTCACCGCGCTCGATCAGACGGTTGTCGTTACGGCCTTACCGCAGATTGTGACCGACCTGAGTATCCCAATCAATCAAATTGACCGTGCCGCGTGGATTATCAGTGCGTACTTGCTAGGCTATGTTATCATGATGCCGCTCATGGGTCGTATCTCTGATCTATACGGACGCCGCCGTATCCTTCTGCTCTGTCTTGCAATCTTTGGAGTCGGTTCGCTTTTTTGTGGACTCGCGCCAGTAATAGGCAATACCGATTTTGGTATGCAAGCTGTTGCGCCTCTTCAATATCTGGGCGTGAATGTCGACGCTCCTGGTCTCATCTGGCTTGTCGCGGCACGATTTGTGCAGGCGATTGGTGGTGGTGCTGTCGTCCCTGTGGCAATGGCGATAGCGGGTGATGTGTATGGCTGGGAACGCCGGAGTTTCGCGCTTGGTCTCATTGGTATGGTTACAGAGGCAGGCGGTGTACTGGGACCGCTTTACGGCTCGCTTATCGTCCAGCTATCCGGCTGGCCTATGATCTTTTATCTTAACCTGCCGCTTGTCGCCGTCCTGCTTTTCCTGGTCTGGCGTTTTATACCCGGATATAAGACAACGAGTAGCCCACAAAGAGGACGCATTGACCTGATAGGCACATTGCTACTCGGTGCCTCGCTGACCTGTCTCAGTCTTGGTTTGGCGCAAGAAGCGGCGCAAATCTCACCTACAACTCCTGTTCCTGGCAATGCCCCTGTACAGAATAACCCCTGGTTGATTGCTTCCGCGCTGGTACTTCTTGCTGGCTTTATAGGCTTTGAGCTTCTACAATCAAGACGCAGAAGCTGGCCAGTTGTCGATCTTTCACTTTTC
>CAXTUE010000120.1:0-10654 GCA_964247355.1 uncultured Ktedonobacteraceae bacterium
AACTTACCCCATCCGTTATAGCCAAAGTAGTTTTAGGTACACGCATTGGAAGTAGTCCTAGATGGATGCTTGATGGTAAAACTGTTCTTGTTGGACCATATCATTCACTAGATGAACATGAGCGACATCTAGGTGAAACTATTGGTAGTACAGATTGGCTTTGGTCTGTCTCTGATGAACTACGTTTTGATCGAACAACACACCTCCTTCAGAGTGTATCATTCAGTGTTCCCGATAATACACTACCTTCAAATCTTTCCCTTAATATGTGGAGAATAGCTCCTCAAGAGACTGGCTTGCTTCAGCTTTTAGATGTCAAAAACTTTGAAGTGGAAATAACAGATTTTCGCTGTGTAGACCCACAAGTTCAGACGTTAATTTGTGTGAGCAAGAGAGCTATGGAAGATTCACAGCAACGATTACGACTTCGTATAGCTGAGAATGTAGAACTTTTCTTTGTTGACGAGATATTTTGCGGATGGTTACTCCGCAATCCCACACACTTTATTGTTGATGCATGGGAAGAACCTGCTCCTGAAGGATATGATGAGCAGTTTGCAAAGATTCTGTATGATTATCTCTCTTTAATAACAAACCCGTATATTGAGCAAATGGAGGATCAAAATCCCCAGTTGCTAAAGGAATTAAACCAGCTTTATGTACGTACCGTATCAAGTGGTAATTCCTCAAAAAGACTAAGGAGTTTGCAAGCCACAATTGCTGATAAACTTGACCTTTTTTATAAGCAAGAAGTGAGTTAATAATAATTATCAAAGGGGTTGTGTGTTAAAAGAAGCTTTAGTAAAGAAACGACATCAGATACATATGCAAACACTACTCATCACACTCAAAGGCCCACAAAAGCAAGTCGATCTGCAGGTGCCAGCAGAGGTTCCTGTAGGTGACTTGCTCGCACCGTTAGTTGCGCTGTGTGTTCCTTCTACGACACACGTACAGGGTCCGAACTGGCAACTGGTGTATGCGCAAAGGCAGCTTGCGACAGAGTGTTCGCTGGTGGAAGCGGGAGTTGTGGATGGTGCTTTGCTGACATTGCAAGATGTGAGTACGCAGATGACGCGCCCAATGGAACCTGTTGCGGCGAAACCGCAGCATTTTGTTCCTAGAACGGTCACACCGAGCCGTAGTACAGGTGGTATTGGAGTGACATGGAGTAACGATGGCCTTGCGAATGACACATAGTATATCGACCTACTTTTGGACTATATAGAAGGAACTTACTCTATGTCTTCGACGTTTTACCGACCTGCACGCACCTATCCTCCCCGTCTACCAACGGACGAGATGGTTATTCTGGCGCCCCCCATTGTGCAACCTCGCCAGGGTGGAGTAGCGTCATGGCTACAATATCTTTTTCCTGTTGTCGGCGGCTTAGGGTCGATGGTGTTTTTCATTGCCTTTCGTAATAATCCATTTATTTTGATAGCTGTTGCTGTAATGGTGCTGTGTTCTGTCGGTATGGGCGTCACGATGGGTGTGCTGCAACGGGTAACATACAGGCGACAGCAAAAATTTGAGCGTACCACGTATCTCAACTATCTCACGGACTGCCGCACCCATCTGCGTTCAGTGGCACAGTCACAACGACAGGTGCGCACCCGTCTCTACCCTGTAGCACAACAGATCGAGGCTGATGTGCTACGACGTAATACGAATGTTTGGGAGAGACGACCAGAGGATCGCGATTTTCTTTCAGTTCGTCTTGGAACAGGACCTGTGCAGTTATCGAGTCCCGTGCGTCTCGACCTCGGTAGTAACCCGATGGTGAGATATGTGCCGGAACTGCGCTCACAGGCCGAATCGCTCGTCATGGAATACAGCAATCTCGATGATATGCCGCTTGTGGTATCGTTACGAAATGTTGGTACGCTTGCTATTAATGGAAAGCCACATCTTGCGCACGGATTGTTGCGCTCACTTCTCTGTCAGATATTTGCATTTCACGCGCCCGAAGATGTGCGATGTGCAGCCTATTTTCCGCAAGAGAGGGCAGAGGAATGGGAGTGGCTCAAATGGCTACCTCACACACGTCGGCTGCGACAGGTAAAGCTTGAAAAGAAATACGCGCCCGATCCACTCTGCTTACTGGCCGATACAGCAACCGATTTTCGCGCTCTGCTGGTACATCAGATCAAGCCAGAACTGGACCGGCGCCGTAGACTGCTTGACGACCAGCGTGTTCAAGAAACGCAGAGCATGAAACCACATCTGCTTGTGGTGCTTGACGGCTTTCATCCCACTAGTCCACTTGCCCATATGCCAGAAATGGAAGAATTGCTCCGCGACGCGACACGGCTTGGCGTTACGGTGCTCTGTCTTGTCGAGCACGAGCACCAGGAACCCGCGATATTGCAAGCTCGTGTCACAGTGTCGGAGGTGGGCTGGTTTGCATTTAAAGAGATCGCGTTTGGTGGACAACTTCTGGAGGGTCTCACACTTGATAATGCCGATAGTGCTACCTGTGAGACTATCGCGCGTAGCCTTACGCCGTTGACGCTTGCCGATAAAGGATCGCAGCAAGACCTGTCACATGATGTCCGTCTTTTGGATTTACTTTCGGTGTGTTCCGCAGAGTCTGTACAACTTGTACGGACACAGCCTTCGCAGCAAAGCCTTCTACAGGCTTCGATTGGGCGACGGGCCGATGGCGAAACATTGGTGCTCGATTTGAAAGAGGCGGCAGAAAAAGGCATGGGGCCTCATGGCCTGATTGTTGGTGCCACTGGCTCTGGTAAAAGCGAATTGTTGCGTACTATCGTAACCAGTCTTGCCATCACGCACAGTCCCGATGCTGTGAACTTTGTGTTGGTCGACTTCAAGGGTGGTGCGTCATTCGCGGATTTCGCACCATTGCCTCATGTTGCTGGCGTCATTACAAACCTACAAAGCGATGCCTCGCTGGTTGATCGCGCCTATGCATCATTGTTAGGCGAGCAGCAACGTCGGCAACGTTTGTTGCATGATGCGGGTAATCTCGACAATATCAAGGAGTATCAGGCCAAATGGCGTATGCAGCCAACGATGAAGCCAATGCCACATTTGCTGATTATTGTTGACGAGTTTGCGGAACTGATCGCGAACCGACCAGATTTTCTTGACCTTTTCATCACAACAGGGCGTGTCGGGCGTAGCCTCGGCTTGCATCTCTTGCTTGCGACACAGCGTCTGGACGAGGGACGCATGAAGGGGCTTGAGGGACACTTGCGCTATCGTATTTGCTTGCGTACGTTCAGTTCCGCCGAAAGCTCTGCCGTACTGGGCAATCCTGATGCGTATTATCTCCCTTCGTCCCCTGGAGTGGGCTACTTCAAAGTCGATACCGATATGTATAGTCTCTTTAAGACCGCGCTCATCTCGGTCCCCTATGTGCCAGCGACGGAGCAGATAACGCCTGCTAACCTCATTCGCACATTTGATGCGACCGGTAAATTGCTTAAGCCTGAGTTAGATGAACTCCCGACTCCCGATACCGAAGGGGATACGCTGTATACCGAAATGGACGTTGTATTAAAACGTCTGGCGCGAACCACACAATGCGTTCATCAAGTATGGCTGCCGCCGCTACCCAAAGTGTTTTCTCTTGGTACGCTTCTACAAACGCAGCACCCACTTCATAATGGTAGTTGTAGTGGATTGCATTCCTTTGGTTCATTATGTGTACCCGTTGGCTTGCTTGACAAACCACTAGAGCAGACGCAAGAACCTCTCCTACTAGACTTTTCTGGCTCTGGTGGACACCTTGCGCTAGTCGGTGCGCCACAATCGGGCAAGAGTACGTTGTTGCGTACTCTGATTGCTTCGTTTATGGTGACGCACTCGCCACGCGATGTACAGTTTTACGGGCTTGACTTTGGCGGTGGTCTGTTGCGTGTCTTCGAGTCAGCTCCTCATGTTGGCGCGATCTGTGGCAAGGCGGAGCGTGATAAGGTGCGTCGACTCGTGCGTCAGATGCAGAAGGTTATCGAGGACCGCGAATTTCTCTTTCGTGAACGAGGCATCGATAGCATGGCGACATATCGTATACGTCGGCAAGCCGGTGAACTCAACGACGCGCCATTTGGTGATGTTTTTCTGGTCATCGACAACTTCGCGCAGTTTCAACAAGATTTTGAGATGCTGGAGAGTGCGATTGTCGAGATTGTTGCAACCGGACTCACCTATGGTGTGCATGTTATTCTTGCCGCGAATCGCTGGGCAGAGATTCGGGCCAAGATACGCGACAATATTGGGCTTCGGCTGGAACTTCGCTTGAACGATCCCATCGAGTCAGAGGTGGGTAAGCTTCCTGCGGCTACTCTACCCATCGGTGTTCCTGGTCGCGGCCTGACCAAAGAAAAGCTACAGTTTCAAGCAGCATTGCCACTCGTGCAAAATCAAGAAGAGCAAAGCTTTGAAGATGCCTTAGTACAGAAGGCTCTCGCTACGTTTATAGAACGTACAGCAGATACGTGGGATGGGGAACCTGCGCCGCCGATTCATATGTTGCCTTCTCTTGTGACGTGGCAGGACATCGCTACTCGTGAATGGCAAGAGCAACTGTCGGGTGTGCCGCTCGGTCTCGAAGAGTTTCGGTTACAACCCATCTATGTCGATCTTATCTCGGCGGGACCGCATTTCATCATTTTGGGTGATACAGAAAGTGGGAAGTCAACCGTATTGCGTGCATGGATGCGTGGACTAGAGCAACGGTACACTACGAAACAGGTAGCCTTTGCCATAGTTGATTATCGTAAAACGTTGCTCGATTTCGCCGAAAGTCCTTACCTGCTCACCTATGCCCACAATCCACCTACATTAAAGGCGTGTATCGATAACTTCAAGGCAGACCTTGAGAAACGCGTTTCCGCATACGCCGATGTGCCTTTAGCGCAACTACGTAAGCAACAACGTTGGGATGGCATTCACTTCTTTTTGTTCGTCGATGATTATGATAATATTGTGACACCGACAAACAATCCGCTTACTCCCCTGCTAGAATTAATGCTTGCGGGTCGCGATATCGGGTTTCACGTGGTTATAACGCGAGGTGTGAGTGGGGCTGGTCGTGCTGCATTCGAGCCTGTCATGCAACGTCTCCGTGAGATGGGCAGTGCCGCGCTTATGCTAAGCGGGGACCCACTAGAAGGAAAACTCTTTCATGGGCAAGCACCTGCACTGCTTCCACCTGGACGCGGCTATCTCGTACAACGCAACCAGCCCCCAACGCTAATACAGGTCGTGTGTTAAAGAGCCTCTAACCCTGCTTTCGCGACTTCCATGTCCTCCGTCCAGTGGGCACCGCTGACGCCAATACCACCGATGATGTCATTGCCTATCTTAATGGGGTAGCCACCACCGAAGACGATAAGGCGGTCGGTCTTGATAATGCCGTGTAGTAATGGCGGATCATTTTCGATAAATTCATGCCACTCGTGCGTCGCCATGCCAAAGCCGATTGACGTATACGCTTTATCTTGCGAAATACCAACGCTTAGTAGCGGTGCGCCGTCCATACGGCTAAACGCTTTGAGATTGCCTTCGCTATCAACGACTGCAATACACATTGGTTTGCCCATCTCGGTTGCTTTCTTTTCTGCCGCCGCAATCATTCGATGTGCCGCATTAACCGTAATGGTTGCCTTTTGAAACGTGTTCTCAGCCATGATTGTATTGCTCCTTTGCAGATATATAGGAAAACATTCGTTGTACTATGAAACGCCATAGTGACGTTCCAACTCCTGAATGTCAGGGAGTCCAATCGTATCAGTGAACTGCGAGAATGTCACCGCATGTTCGCTAAAGTCCTTTGGCGTCTTGCCCTGTTTGAGTACCTCTAACAATGCGTTCATCGCGTGTGTTGCTACAAACAATGTGCTTACGGGAAAGAGTACAAGCTTAAATCCCAGTGACTGTATCTCCTCTAAGGGCAACTGTGGCGTTTTACCACCATCGATCCAATTGTAGAGCAGTGGCATACTGGGGAATGTCTGCGCGACGGTTGCTAGCTCTTGCTGTGTGCGCGGAGCTTCAATAAAGATAACATCAGCCCCTGCTTCTTGATATGCCTTGCCTCGCTCTAATGCATCCTCGAAGCCCGTAACCGCAATCGCATCGGTTCGTGCAATCAGCACAAAGTCGGGGTCCTGGCGTGCATCAACGGCTGCCCGTATCTTTTGCACCATCTCATCTTTCGGAATGACCTGCTTATTCTCCATATGTCCACACTTCTTCGGCCACACCTGATCTTCAATATGAATGCCCGCTACGCCCGCATGCTCATACTCGCGTACCGTGCGCCTCACATTGAGGGGATTGCCATAGCCCGTATCGGCATCAGCAATCAGGGGAAGGTCGCCCACTACGGCGGCAAGCGCAGATGCCCGACTCACCATCTCGCTCATCGTTAGCAAGCCAACATCCGGCTGTCCCAGTACACTAGCCGATGTACCAAACCCCGTCATATACACCACCGAAAAACCTGCCTGTGCAATCAGGCGCGCACTTAGCGCATCATAGGCACCCGGCGCAACGACCATATCAGGACCCGCTAGTAATTTACGCAAACGCGTGGTAGTACGCATGAAATATCTCCTTCTTCGTTGCCGTTATCGCAATTCTAGTGTATGCTATAGCGAACATCCTTGTAAATGGTAAAATTATATGTATGAAGAAAAAGATAGAACACACCGAGGACGGACGCTACATCATAGTCGATGGGAGACGCTGGCGTACAACTGACCCGCGCCTCGACGAGCAAACGCGCCAGAAACTCGTCAACGAGCTAATGCAAGCGAGGGGTGATATCGCTCATGCTCATCGTACAAATGATACAGTTTTGGAAGCCGACGCTCGTCGACGCGTTCATCGGGCCAAAGTCGCTCTCGGCGAACGTGGTACGCCGTGGTGGGAACGTCCGGTGCCTGGAGTTGATCCTGCCGAGGACGAGACGCAATTGTAGGGCCTGCATTCCATTACACCCTTTTGGCGAAAGACCATTTGGAAGGATATAGGCAACGGTTCCACATGACCGCCGAGATTGTGTATTGTCGAACGGGGTGTGATAAATGCAGACCCGTAGATTGGTTCTCTCACACATGTCTGTGTAATACAATTGGCTGTTTCCTCTCGTTCCAACATCTTCTATACTTCTCACAAAAAGGACACATTCCCATGCACCTGCCCTCCGCTCGCTCTCTACGCAACTATATCATTAGACTCATCATATGTATCTCTGGCCTTTTTCTGTTCGCGCTCGGCACCGTCTTTACTCTTCGTTCTAACATGGGGCTTGGACCGTGGGACGTGCTACATCTCGGCCTCAGTCGTCATACGCCGCTTACCTTTGGGCAGGCCAATATCGTCGTCGGAGCTATAATTATTCTCGCTGGCCTTCTGATACGCGCCTATCCTGGTGTCGCCACCATCCTCAACATGTTTCTCGTCGGCACCTTCGTCGACCTGCTCATACACTGGAATGTGCTCCCCGACTTTAGCAGCGCATTCTGGCTTGTACGCTTGCTCATCAACGCTCTGGGCGTCTTCATCGTCGGCATCGGGACAGCACTCTACATCAGTCCCCATCTCGGTGCGGGTCCACGTGACGGCCTCATGATGCGTTTACACAAACTCACAAAAATTCGTATAGCCGTTGTTCGCGCCTCGATAGAAATTTGTGCCTTAGTGGTTGGCTTTTTCCTGGGAGGGACGGTGGGTATAGGGACGCTGCTATTTGCTTTTGGAATTGGGCCGTGTGTGGAGTTTGGGTTTTATGTGATTAAGCGATTTTTGTTGCTTGTTGGGTTGGGGAAAGTGGAGGTGCAGGAAGAAAATAGGCAGAGTGACAGAAAAATCGCCTCTAGTAAGAATGGATGATCCAGTTTCGTTCCGCTCCCTTTTATCGTATAGTAGTGTTGTATCTCGTACTTATAAAAAAGAGGAGGGAATATGAGCACTTCAGAAGTTGAGGGACTTGACTGGTCCCCTGAACGACTCATTCCTGGATTTCAATCTATAACATATCTCGATGTTTGCAATGTGACGAGTGCGTCATATGAAACAAATATTACACTTTCAACGTTAGTGGGTCTGGTGAATCGTCCACAGCCAAAAATTTATCTTATTCTGGGCGACGACGAGGCATTCTGGCTCAAAGAAGTATTTGCTGATATTCCGCAAAATGTTATTCCTGCAACTGGTGACAATGCGCTGAGTGCGCTACTTGATATGTATGCCAGTAGCGTAAAAGGCGTGGTAATCTATGATCCAAATCTTAAGGACAGCGTAAATATTGCTACAATGATCGCGGCACAACAGAATGGCATCGCTGTTTCACCTGCACAGGCAGCAGCATTGCAAAGCAAGCATAGTTTCTCTGTTCTCTCTGATTTGCGCACTTATGGTTGGACAAACCGCTTACAGGCGAATCACTGGGCATTGCAAAATCTGCGTAGTGTCTGTTCATCACGTCTTGTGGCAGGACTTGATTTAAAGAACATGAACCTGCGTTCCTTTCTTGTTGCGACGCGCGCCTTTATTTATAATCTTGATTCGCGCAACTATCTACCGGGCACGGCAAGTCTCTTGACCGATGGCATATACTCCGAACGTGGCTTGATGCGTGAAATACTTACATCGTATCCCGCCGGAGCCGTACACCTCGGCTGGTTCGCGGACGAAAGCAGTGGCGTCAACCTTACATCGAAGGCTGCAATGACCGTTCTTGCCACCGACCTTTTCGCAAACTTCGAGGTATGGGCAGCACAACCTACAGCTCCAGTAGCGGTGCCTGCGCGTACACAAGCTTATGAAGAGGAACTTACGCTAAAGCAGAACACCGTCTATGTCTCGTTTACAATAAGCGACGGCGATACCTTACAATACAGTCAGCATCGCATGAAGAACATCTGGCGCGATTCCGCACGTGGCACATTGCCCATTGGCTGGACCATCTCGCCCTCGATATTGCATGCCGCTCCACGACTCGCCGAATATTATTTGAAGTCCGCGACACCTAACGATGAATTTATCGCTGGTCCAAGCGGAGCAGGCTATATCTTTCCATCGCACTGGCCCGCCGAACATCTCGATAGATTTCTACACATTACAGGCAAGCAGATGCAAGCTATGAATATGACCACGCTTGAAGTCCTCGATACTGGCTTCTTACAAAGTTCAGGCTTGCCTCTGCTCTCGAAAATTCCTCTGACAGGTATGATCTTCTCGAATGAGGAGCGAGCACAGAGCTTCGCGCAAACTCTTCGACCTTTTGGCTTACAAGCAATGCTCAGTGGAGCTGGTCTGAAAAAGGTTGACTCAAAGCTGATTGGTGACGTAGGGTTTTACCAAAACCTCGGTTTAGCCGATAGCGTCAGTGGAACCGTTAGAATGATCCGAAATGCAGCCGCGCGTAGTACAGAGCGTCCACTTTTCCTGAACGTTTATATGCTTGCATGGAAGATTAGTCCGTCAGACCTTCAAGCGATTGTACAACAGCTTGGTAGTGGCTACGAGGTGGTGTTGCCAAAGACGTTGCTAGCAATGCTTGCTCAAGCTTCCATATGAGCGGTTCACTTCACACTGACTGTTACCGGCTTGTGACAAACGTACGCTTGATACAAACCGAAAAAGGGGGGACAGTTGCGCTCTGCGACTATCCCCTACGGGTCATATCATTAAATCCAATGCAAACACGTCTCCTTTCACTTTGCATGGAGGCGCGTAGTTGTGAGGAGCTTGCTACACTACTGCCTCTACCTCTAAAGCGAGTAGAAGCATTGTGTGATGCATTGCGCTGGAAGTCGCTCTTAGAGGCGGGACCAGTTGCTACTCCGACAATGTGGCCGCCGCTATCTATCGTCATCCCAAGCTATAATCGTGCTAACGAACTTGCACGTTGTCTTCGTGCTCTCTTCTTACTCACATATCCTCATGCCTTGTTAGAAATTATTGTCGTCGACGATGCCTCAACCGATGAAACTATGACTGTACTCCATACTTTGACACGGGAGGCTGAGGTACACGGCATTGAGCTACGTAGTATTCGGCATGTACAGCGACAGGGCGTGGCAATTAGCCGTAATACAGGAGCGGAGGCTATACAGCATGATCTAATCGCCTACATCGACAGCGATTGCATAGCCTCTTCTACATGGCTAACTGAACTGGTCCCGCTTTTTCAAGATACGCGTATTGCTGCGGTTGGCGGTATGATTCGCGGCTATGAATGTCGCAGTCTCCTGGGTCGCTATGAAGATACATGCTCTTCTCTTCATATGGGGAGGCGAGCACAACAAGTGCGGTTAGAGGGACCATTAACCTACCTGCCAACCGCGAGTTTTCTCGTACGTCGTGCAATCTGGCAACAACTCGGCGGCTTTGCTCCCCTAACACAAGGCGAGGACGTGGATTTCTGTCGGCGTATTCTTCTAAGTGGCGCACATATCCGCTATGTCCCACAAGGCGTCGTCTACCATGACTATCGCACAACGCTAGCATCTTTCCTCAAAATTCGTGCCGCTTATGCAACTGCAGAAGCTGCCCTTCTGCAACGTCATCCCACCGAACGACGCGTACTTGTTCTTCCACCAGAACAAGCAACATTCGCAGGAATTGTGCTGGTCAGTTTATTAGGTATTGCATCCAGGGCACCCGCAAGGGG
>CAXTUE010000121.1:0-10612 GCA_964247355.1 uncultured Ktedonobacteraceae bacterium
GCGCTATTCCACCAAAGTAATATCACTCCCGTCCTAGACAACATCCTAGCTTCCGCATGGCTGAATTTCGCACATGTTGTGTTCTTCACATTTTCGACATGTATACTTTGGCATGCTCCAAAGAAGCTGTATAATTGATGCTGCACGAGAGTAGACCCTCTTGAACAAGAGGATCTACTCTCGTGCAGCAGCCCCACTACACTAAATCTGCTAAAGCACTTTCGAGTGTTGGAAAGCGAAACTGAAATCCTGTTTGCAGAGCCACACGTGGAACCATACGATGACTGTCCTTGAAGAGTGCAGAACGTTCTCCCCAAACGAGCGACATCACAGGGTCGGGCATCGGAAACAGCGTTGGACGGCGAACGGCATGAGCAAACACACGAGTAAATTCGTGGCTCGTTACAGGACCAGGAGCCGCACTTACTAAAGGTCCAGTTATCTCACTATCAAGTGCATGCAAAATCAATTGAACAGCATCATCTACATGTATCCAAGAGAACCACTGATCGCCCCGACCAAGTGTTCCTCCAAAGCCGTTGCGGTATGCTGGAAGTAAGGCTGCAAGCAGACCACCTTCACGCCCTAGCACCAAACTTTGCCGCAAAATCACCAGATGTACTCCTGTATCGACCACGGCTTGCGCTTCCGCCTCCCACTGTTGGCTCAGTTGGGCCAAAAATCCCTCTCCCACAGGTACATTTTCATCGACCTGACGATCCCCTGTATCTCCTCCATATTCAATGGCAGAGGTAGAAATGAATGTTTTCACAGTTCCATCACTTTGACGGATACCTTCTACAAGTGAACGTGTAGCATGCAAACGAGTCTGAAACAATTCTTGCTTACGAGCCTTTGTCCAACGCTTGGCGAAGATTGGTTGACCAACCAGATTGACCACAGCATCCGCATCTTGTACCGGTGCCACAGTATCATCCGCCTGCCAGCGTCGCACCTCCACACCTTGAGGAAAACGAGCCTCTTCCGGGCTACGTACTAGGGCAATCACATGTTGTTCTCTAGCCTGTAACGCATCTACAAGATGGCTACCTACCATGCCTGTTGCTCCTGCTATCGCAACAACTCGAAGATTATTCTTACGTTCATTATTCATATTATTCACTCTTTCTTGTAAGATGTAAGCAGAACTACTATCGATTAAAAAGCCCTATGATAATTAATATCCCTGCGCCAATGCGCGGTAATGTATGCGCCCAATCTTTAGGTGTCAATATTGGCACACTAATCGCACTATAAGCACACACCAACCCACTCATAATCAAGACAGGTGAGGCAGTATTTCGAGCGACAGAGGCTAAGTACGCCCCTATAAAGGTGAAGAGAGCAGTGAAGTATAACCCTGCATTCGCCAATAAAAGGTTGAGGAGTAAGCGTTTGCTCCAATAAACATTTGATGGTGCAAGCTCTACCTGTATTCCACCAAGAGCACCAACGGAATACAGAATGGCGTCAAGAAGCATTAAAGCTGCTGCAGTATAAAAGAGCATGGAAGGGAAAATCGTCGTCATGGAAGGTATCCTTTCTAAATTCTTTTGCTTGATTAATTTTCTATCATTGATAGGTAAAAAGTAAAAAAAGAGAAGTCATTCCTGTGCTCGTTGACTCCAGGCAAGCAGTAAGTCACGTACCGTCTTTTGCATTATTCCTTTCGCACGTCCCCTACCTTGAGCAATACGATCTGCCATCGCAAGTACAACGAGACCGTGTAGTGTTCCCCACAAGGCATTAACAGCATCATCAGGATGATTGAGCGTGATATACATTTCCGCTGCCCATGCTTGCAACGTTTCACGCAAAAGCGCGAATGCTTGTCTACCAGCATCGGGCGTCTCAGGCTGTGTAAAGCTGACTCCTCCTAAACCATACATAACCTGAAATAACTCTGGAAAGTCAAAAGCGAAGTCCCAGTAAGCGCTCATCTGTGCTAGCAAATGTTCCTCTGGCTTGTCATTGCTTGTCCCCGCAGCCTGCATTGTCACTAACAGCCTCTCAAAACCATAATGAACTAATGCGAGTAGAATAGCCTCCTTATTATCAAAGTATTCGTAAATCGTCGGCTGGCTGTACTCGATGCGCTCCGCCACCTTTCGTGTCGTAACAGCTTGCCAGCCCTCCTCAATAGCAATTTGACGCGCTGCTGAAAGAATGCTGTTCCGAATCTCCTGCCGCTCTCGTTCTCTTCGTTGCTTGATACCCATCGAAACTAACTTTCACTGATTTTATATTTATCATCTATCAAAATACTATCATATGATAGGGTTATTGTCAAGAGGAAGCAAAAAATGTTAATAAGTGGCGTTCTTACCTATGCAAGAACTTGGAAGAGGTATGCCAGAGGGATGTAAGGTCGTCGCTATCTACAACTCGAAGCGGAAACAAACGGTATACCTATGACAAATAGAGAGTAATCAAGATAAGAGGGATGGAATTAGAGCCTTAATTCCATCCCTCTTATCTTGATTACTTCTGGCCCCTACAGCTATTTCTTCGCATTGCTCTTTAGAGCACGTAGACTCTCTAGCAGGGCAGCAGGTTCTAAGCGACGTGTGTGGTCCTCGTGTACAAAAGCCAGGCGAATTGTTCCATCCTGGGCGACAATAAACGTTCCAGGCATTGGAAGTTCCCACGATGAGTCACCATCAAATGTTGGCACATCCGAACCAATGCTGGTATACATAGTGCGGAATTGCTCTGGCAACGCAAAGACGATTTTGTACTGGCGAGCAACGCTATTGCCAACATCACTTAAGACAGTGAAGGTCAACTCCTTCTTCTCAACTGTTGACAGCGAGTGATCGGGCGTCTGCGGTGAGATAGCTACTAATGATGCTCCCAACGCTTGTATCTGTGGCAGAATATTCTGGTACGCACGTAGTTGAAGGTTACAGAATGGACACCATTCTCCACGATAGAAGGTCACAACGACAGGACCATGCTGAAGCAGCTCAGAAAGACTCACTGGTTTACCAAAGACATCGAGTAACGTAAAGTCAGGAGCCTTCTCGCCCACTTTCAAACTATGTTTTGCAATACCTGTTTGAACCACAGTCTCAATACTGTTGTAAAAGTTTTTCATAAGCTCAGGCGGCAACTGTCCAGCAGTTTGAGCTAGAAACACGTCAATTTGTTGCTGAAGAGTTTCGTTAGAAATTGAATCGGCAGTCGTCATCGGCTTTCTCCTTGTTCTTGTTATGCAAGACGTTCGTAAAACAACATAGATGAGGTAAAACTAAAAACACACTACACACGAATAGTAGATGGTGATGTTCCAAATGTTAACGTAGACATAGTGGAATCCTTTCATTGGAACAAATATAAAGACAGAAAGCCGTAAAATTTTCTGCCACGAGGAGTCTTACGCGATGAGCCATTTCTTGGTTCACTACTCTATGAAGACATTCTTTGTTCCTACCGACTTAGACCGGAGTTTTATTAAATTGTGACAGTTGGAAATGACTATCACTCTCCATCCAAAAGCAGGGTATGACGGAATGAAGGTGTGTTGATGAGCCGACGCAACGCACTCGCTTGATCTGGAGGGACAAGAAAGGGTTGCTCCCGAAAAACTGTGGCATGTTGCTGTTCAATGAGAGAGTCGATTTCGTCAGCGTGACTGGGAGCAAGCGCGGAAATCTGTCCGAGTCGTTCGCGGGTGAATTGGCGACGATTCGGATCAATGTAGCCCTGCTTGACAAACGAGCGGGTTTTGTGGGCACAGCGACAAGGATTCGACGTATTGATGAGGCCACACTTCTTATTCATGTAGTTGTAGAGGTCATGACGGGCGCGGGTAAGCAACTGCCGAAAGTTACTGGGCGAAAGGTCCATAAGTTCCGCACCCAGTTCGCTCTTGACACCAAACAACTCTCCTAGAATGTAGACCAGCCGTTGTCGTGAGTCCAGACACAGAAGCATAGCCTTCGTACAGCCAATTTTCGCTTCCTCAATTAGTACAGGTAGAGGAAGAGACACGTCTGCGGGATCAGGCAATATCGCATCAGGAAGTTCATCCATTAATGTGCCAAGTTCGGAAAATGTAATTTCTGTGTGCCGTTGCTTGAGATTGAGAATATGGTTGACTACAATCCGATAGAGCCACGTTCTGAAACTGCTTTTGCCCTGAAATGTACTTAATTTGGTGAGCATCTTGAGTAGCACCTCTTGCGTGATATCTTCTGCTTCCTCGCGCTTACGAACCATGCGAACAGCAATATTAAAAATCCACGCCTGATGCCGTTGGATAAGTTGCTCAAGTGCATCCCAATTCCCATCACGGGCCTGACTCACAAGAGTTTCATCGGGAACATCAATAGTAGTGGTTTCAGCGAATGGATTGTACATAACGTATTCTTCCTTAACAAAAGGTTCTTATCTGACATTTTTTGCCATCATCACTAGAGACAGTTCCAACTTCCATCTGTGACAGTTAATAGTTAGAAGAAAGAGATGAATTGTTGACGTGTCTTAAAACTTAACTTACAATCAAAGTCTCAACACCTTACCTTGTTTATAGGGGAAGTGAGATTAATGTAGGAAAAGGCAAACAACATGAGCATATTCGACATCATACGTCGTCGGCGAAGCATTGGGAAGATGACGGAGCAAAGCCCGACACGCAAACAGATAGAGCAGCTTTTGGAGGCGGCAACCCACGCACCCAATCACCATAAAGCGGAACCGTGGCGTTTCTTTGTGCTGGCAGGCAAGGCTCGTAACGAGTTGGGCGAAATTATGGCCTCGTCACTGGCGGCACGTTTGCAGGAGACAACGGGCGAGAAGGCACAGGCAATGCTCGACAAAGAGCGCAGCAAACCACTGCGTTCCCCCATCGTGATCGTAGTCACGTCTGAGCATCCTTCGACACCCAATGTCATGAATATCGAGAACGTCGAAGCCACAGCAGCAGCCGTCGAAAACATGTTGTTGGTAGCCGAAGAGATAGGCCTAGCCTGCATGTGGCGCACAGGCGATGGAGCTTATGATCCGCATGTCAAGCAGTGGTTAGGCTTGCCACCGGAAGATACCGTTGTCGCATTCCTCTATGTAGGCTACCCTGCGATTCCTCATACCGAGCGTCAACCGACGCCGTTTGAGGGCAAGACAGCATGGTTAGGCTGGGAAGAATGATGTAGGGACCGCTTATGGTGTTTCACAAACCTGGAGGGTTGGAACCGCATTCATCACGTCCGTTTTGGACTCTCACATCGGGAGACAGACATGATGAATGCGGTCCCTACCCTCCAGCATATCCACAGCAGTTCATCGAAACGCATCATCGTATCCTTCTCGGCAGTCGATTGCCAGAAGGACGCGATGAATGCGGTTCCTACACTTAATATTTAATTAAGGCAAACACATCATGGCCCTTAAGGTGGTCACGACCCTTGAGAAAGGTTAGTTCAACCAGAAACGCGATGCCCGCGATATGACCACCGAGCGTCTCGACCAGTTCTATGGCGGCGGAGACGGTGCCACCAGTGGCAAGAAGATCATCGACAATCAAGACGCGCTCCCCCGGTTTAATCGCGTCTTTGTGAACCTCGACAACGTTGGTACCATACTCAAGCGCGTACTCGACACTCACGGTCTCATTGGGCAGCTTGCCAAACTTACGCACAGGTACAAAGCCGCAATTTAGCTGGTACGCGAGCGGCGCGCCGAAGATGAAGCCACGCGACTCTACACCGACGACGGTCTGAATACCTGCACCGGCATAGTGGGCGGCGAGACGATCTATCGCGGCATGAAACGCAGAACCATCCTGCAGCATAGGCGTGATATCCTTGAATAACACACCCTGTTGCGGAAAATCTTGCACGTCACGAATGTAATCTTCAAGATGTATGTCTGGTACTGACGACATGAGTGGTGCTCTCCTCTACAGATACAAAATAATACATTGTAGGACCGATTTATCACGTCCTCATTGACAATCGAGACGCCAAGAGGACGTGATAAATCGGTCCCTACAGATGGCGTATCGTTCCTGTTTCCACGGTAAAGTATACGCTAGCCTCATACTGAGTGCAAGACAAACAAACTTTTGTTAGTTACCCCCTCACGCCGTCGCTGTATCCGCAGGTGGCAATTGTGCCGTACAATAAGCACAACGCATCGCCTTGAGCGGCACCGTACTCAGACAGAACGGACACTCACGCGTCGTCGGGCTAGCATCTTGATGCGGTTTGAAACGGTCTTCCAACGCGTTCACCGGCTTCACAACGAGAAAGTATACGACCGCAGCCACTAGTAAAAAATTTACAAGTGTTCCAATAAAATCACCTAGCAGAAATGCACCTTGAGGACCAACAGTCCATCCAAATTTAGGTGTTCCAAAAAGAAGACCGATTAATGGTTTGATAAAATCGTTTACTAGAGCAGTTACAACCGCAGTAAAAGCAGCACCGATAACAATACCAACCGCTAAATCAACGACATTGCCGCGCAAAATGAACTTCCTGAAATCACCTAATTGACCCAGGCCCCCGCGTAGTCCACGCTCACCATAGTCCCTAAATCGCTGCATGAAATAATACCTCCCAATGTGTAAAAAGCAAAAGAATACGGCATTGAGCAAGCCCCAATACCTATTTATAGAACGCGTGGAAAACAAAATATGGTTCCAAATAGAGGAGTATCAAACTAACGGCATAAACACACATGCCCTGCGAAATCTAGTAGATTTCGCAGGGCATGTGTGTTTATGCCGTTAGTTTTATCACCGTGACACCATCACCACCCTCTTGCGGAGGTGCGGAGGCGTACGATTTCACCAATGGATGATGAGCGAGTTGCTCACGAATGGCCGCACGCAACGCTCCCGTCCCCTTGCCATGTACGATACGCACAGCAGCGAGGCCCGCCATTGCCGCATTATCAAGGTAGGTATCAAGTTCTTCCAGTGCCTGCTCGACGCGCCAGCCGCGCATGTCCAGTTGCATATCTACGGCGGGACGATCCTCGTAGCGCGGTATGTTGATATCAGGAGAGACGACACGTACTGGTCGCTCCTCTTGCTGCGAAGCTCCAGCTTTCCGCCTGCTCAAGCGCTCGATGTTGTCTACGTTGACTCGGAAACGTAACGCGCCCATCTGGACCTCGGCCTCGCTTCGGTCTGCTGACAAACTAACCAACTCCGCATTCTGTCCAAAGTTTTGCACGTAGACCGTATCACCAATTTGCAACGGTGCCTCACCTGTACCCACTCCACTCGTCTCTTGTGGTGCCTGTCGCTTTGGACGTGCGGGTTCGGGAGCCATCGTGATTTTATCGTCGAGGCGTCGTACCTGTTGCCGTAGCTCGCCCAAACGCTCACGCGTCATATTGACACGACTCACATCAACCTTGACCTTCGACAATGACGATTGAACCTGCTCAAGCTCACGCCTCGCTTGCGCGCGCGCCTCGTTGAGAATACGCACACGCTCCTGCTCAAGCTTGTAGCGGTCCTCTTCTAGTTGCTTGCGCTGGTATTCGGCCTCGACGCGCTCCATGTTCAAACGATAACGCTCGTCCTCCGCCGTTTTGCGCTCGGTCTGTAGTCCCTCCAGCAGGTTCTCCATGCGCACACCCTCGCTACCAAGAAACTCGCGCCCCTTACTGATAACCCGCTCGTCCAAACCAAGCCGGTTCGCAATCGCCAGCGCATTACTGCGTCCAGGCAAACCAATGTTGAGCTTATACGTTGGTGAAAGCGTCTCGATATTGAACTCGACCGAGGCATTGACGACTCCCGGCTGCTCGTGCGCGAACGCCTTGAGTTCTGAATAGTGCGTCGTGGCAACGGTCGTCACATGACGCTCTAACAAGAACGTCAGAATGGCACGAGCCAATGCCGAACCCTCGCTAGGATCGGTACCCGCACCTAACTCATCAAGCAGAATCATAACTGGTGCAGGTCCCTGCATCTTTTTGACAAGTGTCTCAGCCCTTGCTCCGCTAATCGCTGGCGCGCTCTTTTGCTGCTCCTCATCGACACGCCGCAGTATCTCGATGATACGGCTCAAGTGTGACGAAAAGGTACTCAGGCTTTGCTCGATACTCTGCTCATCCCCAATATCGGCGAAGATATCTTCAAAGACCGCAATCTCCGAGTCGTCTTCGGCGGGAATGTGCATACCCGCCTGTGCCATCACGGTAAGCAGACCAACGGTTTTGAGCGCGACCGTTTTACCGCCTGTATTCGGACCTGTAATCACAACCATGAAGAAATCGCGTCCCAGGTGAAAGTTTGTGGGTACAACCTTTCCCGTTAAAAGGGGATGTCGTGCATTTCGTAAGTCGATGCGCCCTTCATCATTCAACTTTGGCGCGGTTGCTCGCGTCATACGTGCATAGCGCGCTTTCGCGAGATGCAGGTCAAACTCTGCCAGCAACTCTACGGCAACCTTCAGCGACTCGGCTTCGCGTCCGATCTCGCCGGAGAGTACGCGCAGGATACGCTCGATCTCCTGTCGCTCCTCGATTTGTAGTTGACGAACCTTATTGTTCAGCTCAACAACAACCATTGGTTCGACAAACACGGTCGCGCCGCTCGATGATTGGTCATGCACAATGCCGCGTACCTGTCCACGACTCTCTGAGCGCACAGGCACCACATAACGGTCGTTGCGAGTAGTGACAATCGGCTCCTGCAGCGCACCACCAAACTCGCCTACAAGTGTACGTAAACGCTCTTGTAGACGCTGGTTGGCACCACGTAACTCGAAACGTATTCTGCGTAGAGCAGGACTGGCACTATCAAGCACCTCGCCCTCTTCGCTAACCGTCTCTTCGATACGCCGCACAATCTGTGGACGCTGCGGAATGTCACCGCCAAGCATATGCAGTAACGGAAATGTCTCTGCATCCACCCGCTCAAGCATACGTGCGACATGTATCGTGCTGCGTACCGTCTCCATGACCTCAACCAGATCGGACGGACTGAGAACACCATCACGGGCAGCACGAGCTAAAAAGGGACGAATGTCATGCGCGCTCCCAACACCTGCATCCGCATGTAAGTCGATCAAGCGTGAAGCTTCTGTTGTATGAGCAAGGCGACGCCGCGCCTCGTCTACGTTTGGTGTTGGCTCCAGCGCCATTACCAGTTCTTTACTAGCGGAAAAAGCAGCTTCACGTGCCACCTTTGCCAGTATCTTTGGGTACTCCAGCGTAAGTAAACTTTTCTCGTGCATGGTGTGTAAGTGAGTCCTCTACATGTGTATGCATCCTACAGTGGATGCAGAATGTTTTCTTTATCAAAATTTGCTACAGCTTAAAATATCATATTTGGAGAGGGAAAGAAATAGGGCACAAGAATAGCGTCTATTCTTTATAACAATACGTAGTGCATTTTTGTTTCCTCACCGTTACTTTTGAACATTTCCTGCTTTATTCGTATGTTATTATAGCGGAATAAACGCACATAAAGCTGATGAAAAACTAGAGAGGATCGAGTTGTTATGATTCTCCATGTCGGAGAGCGCGTCTTCTGGGGCGCACCTGAAGTGATTTATCTTGAAGGCACCATTACCTCGCTGAACGAGGAGACGCAAACCGTTATCGTCCGCATAGACCGTGCAACCGAATATTCGGCACATCTTATCGACACAAACATTCCCTTTGCCGCCGATGGTGTCACTCCACTACAAACCGAGAGTCCACCAGGAACAACGACGCAGCGGAGCACCGAACGTCGTCCACCACGGCAGATGAGCGACGACGAGAAAGTACGCAGTGCCGCCGCCGTCGCGGTACACCAGCAATACGGTTATACGCTTCCATCAGAGCAAGAGGCCATCCTGATCGAGCAGGTCGCCACTGCATTGAACGCCAATCCTGCAATGCGTACACAAATTATCGCCTCAATGAACGCCATTCTACAACGCGAGTTTTAAGGACAGGCAACGGACGCCCGCAAGAGGACAATCCCCTTGTGGGCGTCCGTTGCCATATACTACCTTATGTCGTTCCCTTACATTGTTACAAATATTTTGCTTGTCAAAAAAGGACGTAATAAATCTATCTCTACCCAACGTTCTATTCATAGACATATGTCCTATCCTGGCATATAATGCAGCATAGCATAACAACATGGGCATACTTGAAACTGTGGAGCAAACAATGAATTGTGTACGGTGTAACGTCCAGCTAGAAATGAACGCGCGTTTCTGCCGCAATTGTGGTTTGCCTGTTGCGGCTCCCCAATCACCACACATGCTTGTCTCTCAACAAGAAGAGCAAGAATCGGATAGTACTGTCCGTATTAATCCAATTGTGGAACGCCTTTCTACGTTGGCAACTTACCCACAACAGACTCCAGTACCATCTCAAAACGGCATTTCACAACAACCACCAGTAACACCACAAAATTCCGGCATGCAATGGCTACCGACCGTGCCTCAAAACGGTGCTTCACACCAACCCTTACACCCATTAAATGCTCCACCCTCTCAGTTTCCACAGAACTTTCATGGATCAGGTGAGACTGCCAGAAGAGCACAACTCACTACGACCACGCCACGACGACGTAACCGCCTTGGATGCATCTTAGGATTTCTAGCCACATTACTAGTAGTTGCGCTACTCTTGGGAGGTGCATGGGTATATG
>CAXTUE010000122.1:0-2253 GCA_964247355.1 uncultured Ktedonobacteraceae bacterium
GAATGCGGTCCCTACAGGCATTTGATGTCTCTCTCAAAAACCTACTGGTAAAAGCGTTCCCCTTGCAGGCGTCCTGGCTTCATTCACATCCTCTATTTTCCCAATAGCAGTGTACCCGGAACAAATTTCCACACTCACAATGTTCACTCTAATAAAGTACAATGTCGTATAACAAACTCTTTATTCTCCCAAAAGGATGAGCGCATGAACATTCCTCTTTCCGTTCTTGATTTATCGCCCGTCGATACAGGTTCAAACAGCCGGGAAGCACTACAGAACACACTTCGCCTCGCACAACTGACCGACTCATTAGGCTACACGCGCTACTGGGTGGCGGAACATCACAACTCAACTATGACGGCCAGTTCCACGCCTGAATTGCTGATTGGCTATATCGCGCAAGCCACAAAGCATATCCGTGTTGGCTCCGGCGGCATGATGTTAGGCAATCATTCTGCTTTAAAGGTTGCGGAAGTTTTTCGCTTTTTGGAAGCTATGCACCCCGGACGCATCGACCTTGGTATTGGTCGTGCGCCAGGAACCGATCCCAAAACAACACTCGCACTTCGTCGTTCACGTGAGGCACTCGGAGCTGACGACTTTCCGGGGCAGTTAATGGAGTTGTTCGCGTTCGTAGGCGAGCGTGGCGGCTTCCCACCCATGCATCCCTTCAAAGCGATACAAGCTATACCAAGCGATGTGACACTGCCGCCAGTCTGGTTATTGGGTTCAACTGATTATAGCGCACAGGTCTCTGCCGCACTCGGTCTCGGCTTCTCGTTTGCCTACCATTTCAACCCGTCCCTTGCCGTACCCGCCATAGATTTCTATCGAGCGAATTTCAGGCCGTCCGCACGCCTACAACAACCAAAAGTCATTCTTACCGTTTCCGTTTTTTGTGCTGACACTCATGAACGTGCAGAGGAGCTCGCCCTCTCAATGGGTCTCGCGTGGGTGCGTTTAGTCGGTGGTCGCTCTGGCCCATTGCCAACGCCAGAAGAGGCGAAGTCCCATACCTACACGGAAGCCGAGCAAAACATCGTGAACGAACACCGCGCCAAACAAATCGTCGGCACACCAACAGAGGTACGCGAACGTCTGCTTGAGCTAGTCACACAAACTCATGCCGACGAACTGATGATTACCTCAATGATGTATGGCGATGGGAACCGTGCGCGTTCCTACGAACTGATGGCAGAAGCGTTTGAATTGCAAAAGACAAGCCTCTCGCCCAAACACATAGAACTCACACCCACTCTCTAAAGGAGCGACTCATGCGCATCTTAGCCATCTCCGGTAGCCTGCGGGCCAGTTCGACCAACACCCTGCTCGTTCGCGCTATCATGAGACTTGCCCCCGACAACATGGAGTTTACGCTTTACGAAGGACTGGGCGACCTTCCACACTTTAGCCCCGATCTCGATAGCGAGGATGCAGCACCAGCAGTTGCCATACTACGTCGGCAACTGCAAGCATCCGATGGTGTACTCATCTGCACACCAGAATACGCCTACGGAGTTCCCGGCTCCCTGAAAAACGCCCTCGATTGGACCGTATCATCAGGCGAATTTGTAGGGAAACCTGTTGTCGCCATTAGTGCCTCGCCATCTCTTCTAGGTGGCGACAAAGCGCACGCCTCGCTCTTGCTCACCCTCTCCGCCCTCTCCGCCAATATCGTCGAAGGTGGAACACTCATCATCCCGCTCATCCGTACAAAAATGAACGCAAACGGCGAACTAACCGACCCTACAACCATTGAAGCTCTCAAATCAGTCCTCAACGCTCTTGTTCAAACTATTGATGTCAAAGCCTAACTTATAGGGACCGATAATTGGTGTATCCCCTAAGTTTCTTGGTGATGGTAGGGACCGCATTCATCACGTCCGCTGCCCCATCCAACCGATACCCGATTTGGTAGGGACTGCATTCATCACGTCCATTGCCCCCACAGAACAACGCACACATTCCTGTGGGAGTTACCGGATGCACCAATAATGGATTTCAACAAAATGTTGTGGATACGTGAATTGTAGGGGTCTGCATTCCATCACACCCTCTCGCCAACTGACCATTCGGAAGGATGCATACAACATCTCCACAAACCTTTAACATGATCAATGCCGACGAGGGCGTGATGGAATGCAGACCCCTACGAAATTTCTCTTTTATGCAAGCTCAATGCGCTGCCTCACGTGCACAAACGCAACCACCGCCGTAATCAACAAGCAGAGCGCGCCGCTCAACGCCAGCGTC
>CAXTUE010000122.1:2263-10593 GCA_964247355.1 uncultured Ktedonobacteraceae bacterium
TGCGCAACCCAGCCGACGAGCAGATTACCGAAGGGAGCAAGGCCAAACGTAATCAATATCCTGAAACTCAGAATACGCCCGCGCAGATGCTCCGGCGTCATCGCTTGTATCGCGGTATTGGTTACGACAAGCGGCAAGACCGAACATACACCAAGCACTATTAAAGCCGGTAGCGCAATCAAAACATTATACGCAAACGCAAAAGCTACACATGCACTGCCACCGATAATACACAGCATAATCATTAATCGTAGTGTACGCTTAAGACGAGTGCTCATCAACAAAAACAGCAGTGCTCCCGTAAGCGCACCAATACCAGTTACAGCGTTCAAGAAACCTAGTCCCTGCGCACCGATATGAAAAATGTTCCCTGCGAATATCGGTAGGAGGGTCGCGAAAGGAAACACGAGAAATGCCAACAGAAATTGCAGTAGTAAGGCAAGTTGTAATGCCACATGCTGACGTACATAAGCGATACCTTCGCTCAACCCTTTCCATACGCTCTGTCGCTTCGCAACCAGCCGTTTATGATTCGCATGCACAAACAGCAACGAAAGCAAGACCGCGATGTAGCTCAAGCTATTCAGGTAGTACGAACCCGCGATACCCACCAGTCCAACCGAGATGCCACCAAGAGCAGGCCCAATGGCACGAGAGAGGTTAAACTGCATAAAATCTAAGGCCACCCCCTGCTTCAACTCTTTTGCTGGCACCAGATCGGTTACAAAGGTCTGCCATGCAGGTAAACCAATCGCGCTGACACTCCCATTGATAAGTGCCGCCACTAGGATTTCCCACACGACAATCACATGCAGTGTTGTCAAAATGCCAAGCGACAAGGCTGTTGCCATATAGATAGATTGCGTACAGAATAGGAGAGTGCGACGGTCCCAACGATCAACAAGTACACCCCCGAAGAGCGAGAACAAAAGATTTGGCACGGTCGCAGCCAACGTTACAAGACCGAGCAAGAGGGCGGATTGCGTCAATTGCAGCACTTGCCACCCTTGCCCCACCGACTGAATCCAGAAACCAACACTTGATAAAAAGGAGCCAGCCCAAAAGATGCTAAAGTTTTTTTCTGCTAGTGGATGGAGAGTAGATGCTAATGAACGTGAACTTTCTTTTAATGAGATAGAAAAAGACATAACAAAATCAACCTTGCTAGATTCAAGCCATATCAAGGAAGAGCAACACAGAAGAATGTTTTCATGCAGCACTGAATGAAGAATCGGAGATATGGAAGAAACGAGAAAGGGCAAGAGACATCCTTGTCTCCGCCCTTAAAACAATACAAGTACGGCAACGCTTCTTAACACGCTGCACATACTCTCTTCTCTTAGCCTATGACATAGCGCAAGAGAAGCGCAATAGATAAAGTAACTATAGTATATAACATATATATGTGCATGTTGTATTCCGTCCTACATACATTGGAAAAGATTATGCTACTGATTATGTCTATATGAAGCACAAGAGTCTATGTGATACTATAAAAGTCATGCGAAATTATCTATGTTCAAGAGAGGACATCTACCATGCCAGAAATAGATGGCGATCACGCCTTTGGCTTTGACACACTATCTGTTCACGCCGGGCAACGACCCGATTCGGCAACAGGGGCACGTGCCGTGCCGATTTATCAGACAACCTCATATGTGTTTGAAGACACCGATCATGCCGCCCATCTTTTTGCCTTGCAACGCTTTGGCAATATCTATACACGCATCATGAATCCAACCACCGCTGCGTTTGAAGAGCGTATCGCGGCCCTCGAAGGAGGCACAGGAGCAGTCGCAACAGCATCGGGCATGGCGGCACAAATGGCGGTAATGACGACATTACTTCGCCCCGGCGACGAGATTGTAGCAGCACGTAGCCTCTATGGAGGCACCTATACACAGTTCGATCTGACTCTACGCACATGGGGCATCAACACCACATTTGTTGATAGCACCGACCCCGAAAATTACCGTAAGGCCATCACGCCACGCACCCGTGTCCTGTATGGTGAAACTATCGGCAATCCACAGGGCAATGTACTGGATATTCGTGCCGTTGCCGACATCGCACACGAAGCCGGTATCCCGCTTGTAGTCGATAGCACCTTCACAACACCCTATCTTCTTCGCCCATTTGAGCATGGGGCCGATATCGTCGTGCATTCCGCCACAAAGTTTATTGGCGGACATGGCAACTCTATTGGTGGCGTGCTCGTTGAGAACGGCAAATTCCCGTGGGACAATGGCAAGTTCGCGCACATCGTCGATCCCTCACCCGGCTATCATGGTGTACGCTTCTACGAGACATTTGGCGATTTCGCCTTCGTGATGAAGGTGCGTAGCGAAACTATACGCGATAATGGCGCGTGTATTAGTCCTTTCAACTCGTTTCTGCTCTTACAGGGCCTGGAAACGCTCTCACTGCGCATGGAACGCCATTGCCAAAACGCGCTACAGGTCGCACAGTTCCTACAGAAGCATCGCGCCGTCAATTGGGTACGTTACGCGGGATTAGCAGATGACCCATCACACGCCTTAGCGCAACGCTACCTTCCTCATGGTGCAGGTGCAATCTTCACCTTCGGCGTCAAAGGTGGCTACGAAGCAGGCAAGGCTGTGATAAACAATGTGCGTATGCTCTCACATCTCGCCAACGTCGGCGACTCGCGCAGCCTGATTATTCATCCAGCCAGCACTACACACCAACAACTATCGCAAGACGACCAGTTCTCCGGCGGTGTCACACCCGACCTCATCCGCCTCTCTATCGGCATCGAAAACATCGAAGACATCCTGTGGGATCTCGATAAAGCCTTGACAATAGCAAGCAAGTAGTGTAGATTTCAATAGGGGACCTTGTTCATTGCGGTCCCCTTGTCAATAGGAATCAGAAGCTAACTCCATTCCGCGACCACCTCCTGGCTCACAGTGACTCACTTCACATTCTGAAAGTTGTATACCCTCTATTTTTCACTGGAATTTTATAGTACTCTTTCAATAGAACAGCCTTGTTCGTTCAAAGCTCCCCTCAGAAAATGCTCTACTTGCAATGCGGAAGCCAGGAAGGAAGGCATCATGCTCACCAATCAAATTTTCGTACAACTGATCGTTATCTTGCTTGCCGTGCAACTATTTGGCTACCTGTGTAAATTTATTGGACAGTCAAAAGTGATCGGGGAAATCCTGGTCGGTCTTGCACTCGGTCCCACCCTTCTGGGAGCATTTTTACCTCACGTGGAAACCGCTTTGTTTCCCAGCAACGTATTGCCGACCTTACAGACACTGGGCGATATCGGCCTTGTACTCTATATGTTCTCGCTGGGAACACATATTGATACTTCTGCCATGCTAAAGCAGAGTCGCAAAGCTACAGCCGTCTCGCTCGGTGGCGTCCTCTTTCCGCTTCTCCTGGGTAGCACCTGTGCGTTCTTCCTGTATCCAGCGTTTGCTGGTTCAAAGGCCACGCTGCTATCTTTCACGCTCCTGGTTGGGACAGCAATGGCTATCACAGCATTTCCAGTGCTCGCACGTCTTCTTGAGGAAAGACGCATGTTAGCAACTCCTATTGGTGTACTCGCCTTATTTTGTGCTGCAATTGATGATATTATCGGCTGGTGCTTGTTGGCAGTCGTCATTGCCATCGTTCATGCCACAGGTGTATCTTCTATGGTACTTATGCTCGGATTGCTCGTGCTCTTTGTTGGAGTCATGCTTGGTGTCGTACGCCCTCTGCTAAAGATCGCTGATCAGCGTATTCAATCGAAACCAACGCTACTCGCACTGACAATGGTGTTGCTCCTTCTCTCGGCCTATACAACCAGCCTGATAGGTATTCATCCGGTGTTTGGCGCGTTTCTGATGGGGCTTGTCTTACCACGTAAAAAGGCATTCCTTGGGCAAGTACACAGCATTGAGCTGGTCAACAATCTCCTATTTCTGCCTCTCTACTTTGTCTACAATGGCTTACGAACACACATCGGACTGATTAACACACCCACCTTATGGCTTATCTGCATTGGAGTCTTGATTGTCGCTTGCCTCGGCAAAATTCTGGGCGGCTCGCTCTCCCTCAAGCTATTCGGAGAGTCCTGGAAAGAGTCCTTTACGCTGGGCATACTGATGAATACGCGCGGACTGGTAGAGTTGATCGTGCTCAACATTGGGCTAGACCTCGGCGTGATTTCTCCCACGTTCTTTGCCATGCTGGTGATTATGGCTATCGTCACAACTATGATGGCCCCTCCACTTCTGCCCTTGCTTGGATATCGACAGAAAAATACACCAGAGCAAGAGATGCAGTCGCCTGAAAAAACCATTGTCAGTGCTTCCTCAGAAAGCCTATAAAGTGCATCCATCTCTATACAAAATTTGGCACCACGCTTGTCACAAAACGCCCTATTGTTTCATGGTCGAGGAAACGAAAGATAAAATGCGACACGCCTATGTCCTGAAAGCGTTGCAGTTCCTTTGTCACCTCTTCCGCATTGCCTGCGATAAAATGCTTACTCGGATTGCGCTGCACCTGCTTGGGGTCCTCTGAAACGCTCATCGTACTCAGGTAGGTCAGCTTAATTTCGGAAAAATCGCGTCCCACGTCCTTACAATGTTGTTTGAGAATTGAAAGCTTGGCATTGTATTCCTCGACTGTGCAGGAATTGAAGTTCCACCAATCGGCATAGCGAGCAACAAGCTCCAATGTTCGCTTTTCGCCACCGCCACCTATCAAGAGCGGTATTCTAGGCGATGGTTGAGGTATACAATAGGCGTTGTGTACCGCGTAGTGCTTGCGCTCAAACGTTACAGGTTGCGGTTCAGTCCACATTGCACGTATGAGCTGGGCGGCATCCTCTAGTTGCTCCATACGAACCTTCGTTGTTGGAAAGGAATAGTTATATGAACGATATTCGTCCTCTTTCCACCCAGCGCCCAAACCCAGGATAGCGCGTCCATTCGACAATGCTTGTAGCGTCGCCATCATCTTTGCCAGTAACGCCGGATTGCGGTACGACTGCGACAGCACAAGCGTTCCAACCTTGAACTGTGGATAGCTTGCCGCGAGATAGATAAGCGTCGTCAGACACTCGAACGTGTCGAGCGTTTCCCATTGTAAATGATCCTCCACCCACAATGTACTAAAGCCCGCAGTAAGCGCGGAAATAGAGGTCTGATTATGCGCAACCAAATCCTGCCAGGAGCGACCAGCATCGTTCTTCTGGCGCAGCATAAAACCAAATTCGACATTGGACATGAATATCTCTCCTCTTGTTGTATGAAATACATCGTGCACAACATGCCACGTGGTCGCACGTGGCATGTTGTGCACGATGTATTTCATACCTTTACATCATGGGCCAATCATGGCCTGCGGCCTGATAGATTGCCTCGATGGTTGCCATATTCTCTAGCGTTTCGCCGAGCCGGAACGACGGCTCCTGGCCCGTTTGTATACAGTTGCCGAAGTGCTCCACCTCAAGTTGATACTGATCGACGCGATCAAACTTTTGCTCGGTCAACTCGCCATTCTTGATAATGAGAATCACAGCCTCGATGTCGCCAGGAGTAAATGGCACAGGAATGGTCAGTGTGCCAGCCTCGCCAATGATTTCTACCATTTGGCGCGTAGGCAATTCAAAGCTACAATCCATCATGCCGAAACGTCCCTCGCCAAAGTCGAGGACCGCATTCGTCGCCATATCAACGCCAATCTGACTTGTCGTGTGTACTCGTGCCGCCACCACTAATGGCGCATGTCCATAGACCGCTCGACACACGTTGACGGTATAGCAGCCGACATCCATTAACGCACCGCCCGCTAGGTCCGGCTTTAAGCGAATGTCATCGGGACGCGAACGGATGTCGAACGAGAACGAGGCGCGTACGAGACGCACATTTCCTATAAGTCCCGCGTTCGCCTGCTCAATTGCCCATATAATCTGCGGGTGAAAGCGGTACATGAACGCCTCCATCAGCAGGACGTTATGCTCGTGTGCGGCATCCATCATGATTTTGCCTTCGCGTGCCGTGACCGACATCGGCTTCTCACACAGCACATGTTTGCCAGCCTGGAGTGCTTGCAGCGTCCATTCAGCATGCAGACCATTGGGCAGAGGTATATATACAGCGTCGATGTTTGGATCGTTCACAAGTTGTTCGTAACTATCATACAATTGCACGTCGGGAGCAAACGAGTAAAGACCCTTCGCACGCTGCACATCGCGACTCGCCACAGCGACTAATCGTCCATTCGATGATGCTTGGATTGCCGGTGCAACCGCCTTCACGCCAATATTCGCGGCACTCAAAATACCCCAACGGATGGGATTGGTAGATTGGCTTGCCTGCATACACTTTTTCCTTCACTACAAAAAAGCTACATATTACATAACAAACACAACAATACATAGACATCTGTTTTGTGTACCTCTATGCTATCACAAAATTAACATTGTATTGTAAATATGTACCCCTTGCATAAGCCTACAAACAGGTGCCATAATCAAACCATGTCAAACACTCTTTGCCTGACATATTTTGACTATTTCCAGCTAAGAAAAGAGATGTAGCAAACAATGACTCAGCATTCGACAACTCATCCACTGCGCGTGGGTGTGCAACTTCATCCCCAGCATACAAGCTATCAGGACTACGCCGACGCTGTTCGACGTTTTGAAGACCTCGGCGTCGATAGTATCTGGAACTGGGATCACTTCTTTCCGCTCTATGGCGATCCACAGGGCAACCACTTCGAGGGCCTGACGCTACTCACAGCAATGGCAACGCTGACAAAACGAGCCACGATTGGTACACTTGTCACCTGTAACAGCTATCGCAATCCGGCCTTGCTCGCCGACATGCTCAAAACCATCGATCACATCAGCAATGGCCGTGTTGTCCTGGGCATTGGTGCAGGGTGGTTTGAGCGCGATTATAACGAGTATGGTTACGACTTCGGTACCGCCGGTAGTCGTCTCAACGCGCTAGGTGAGGCGTTGCCAATCATCAAGCATCGCTGGGAAGTCGATGTACCGAAGCCAGTACGCGGTAGCATTCCGGTACTCATCGGTGGTGGCGGCGAGAAGAAGACGTTGCGCTTTACCGCTCAACATGCCGACATGTGGCACGGCTTCGGCGATGCCGCGACACTCGCCCATAAGATGGAGGTTCTGGACGGCTGGTGTAAAGAGGTTGGACGCAACCCGCAAGACATCGAGCGTACGGCAGGCACCAACAAAGGTGACTCCGATGAGACCCGCGACAGTCTTGTCAAAGCCGGTATCACACATCTCATTCTTGGCACCCAAACACCCTGGGATTTCGACGAAATCGCGAAACTCGTCAAGTGGCGCGATAGCCGAGGAAAATAAATAATGATGATGTGTTTATTCTGTTATCCTGCTAGCAGGATAACAGAATAAACACATCATCATTATTTCCGAAGGTAAAAACGTGACAGTAAAAATAGTTATCTATGAAGATACGCAACAGGTTGAGCCTTTTGTCAAATTCATTATAGATATTTACCGAGAGGCGTTTAGGCAGGCTCCCTACTTCAAGAACGACAACGAAGTACTAGCATTCGCGGCAATTTTTCCGCATCACATGCGACGCCCCGGCTTTCGTTGCGTTCTTGCACAAGACGAGGAAACGCAAGACATCCTGGGTTTTGCCTATGGCTACACAGGCGAGTCCGGTCAATGGTGGCATGATCTCGTCACAAATAGAATGACCGCTCCCGAAGCAGAGCACTGGATGACTGACGTATTTGAGGTCGTCGAGCTGGCAGCCTATCCCTCCGCACAGGGTCATGGTTATGGTGGCCGTATTCATGACGCACTCCTACAAGGACTTCCACACAGAACCGCCGTGCTCTCAACCTATCAAGTCGAAACGTCCGCGCTAAAGATGTATGAGAAGCGCGGCTGGATGACGTTGCTCTCGGATTTCATTTTTCCTGGGTATAGTGAGCCGTATAAGATTATGGGGAAGAGGCTAAACAAGAGATTTTTCAGTTAGCAATAAAAAATAACCTTGCCATGTAGACAAGGTTATGAGGGGGGTGGCTGATGGGGCTCGAACCCACAACAACTGGAACCACAATCCAGGGCTCTGCCATTGAGCTACAACCACCATGTACGTGTGCTTAACACGAAATCAGTATAACAAACGCTGTATACGTTGTCAATAGCAAATTTTCGCCGTTTTTGCTGGTCAATATGCCGCTAACACATCTACCAGCATCCCCCAAAACCGCTCCGCTTCCAACCCATACCCTACGCGCACATTCGCAGGTTTCCCCAACTTTCCATATACATCACACACGGTCCTACC
>CAXTUE010000123.1:0-10020 GCA_964247355.1 uncultured Ktedonobacteraceae bacterium
TTTACGGTAGCGCATCTTGAGCATGAAGAGATTCCAACGGGTCCTGAATGTGTGCAAGGGGCCGCGCCGTAAAGGGGTGATGGTGGCGTTGCCAAAGCGCACCGATGACGGGCGCCGCTCCCTAAATACAAATTGCGAGAAGGCAACCAACACAATACATAGCAGGCCCACAATCGCAAGGATACCTGTGACGATTGATTGACCGGCAATGTATGCATACCCACCCGCGATTAGCGCGATACCAATGGCGGTGATGAGCAACCAGTCTGACGTTGTAAGGGCGAGAGAAAAAGTACTACTTGGTCGTGGACGCACACGTTGAGCGGGCTTACGTCGCAACCGCTCGTTGAACTTCCGACCGGCACCCACTTTCGGCTCGGTCTGCTCCAAATTGCGCAGAATCTCTTCGATCTCGCGTTCATATTTATTCGGCATGATCGTACTGCTTCCTTGAACTTGCCAGGACACTCTTGCTTGTAATGATACCAACTTTTACGCATATAGACAAGTAGTTTGTGTCTCAATTTTCTATTTTCTCTTCACTTAGCAAAGCCTTGACTTTTTCTACAAGCTCAAGAGGATGAAAGGGCTTTGTGATATGCTCTGATGCTCCTACATCCTTGCTTATATGCTGGTAAATGTCTTCGGAATGCGCGGTCATGATCATAATAGGAACATGGCGCGTGAGAGCGTTCTGCCGCAAATACCTGCAAAGGCGAAAACCATCCTCCCCTGGCATCATGACATCCAAAAGAATGAGATCGGGTATACGTTGGAAGAGCAAATGCTGAATTTGCGATCCGTTGGAGGCAAGAGCAACTTCAAAACCGTTGTGTTTGAGAACAAACGAAAGAATCTCTCGTACCTCTTTGTCATCGTCAACAACTAATATACGTTTATCCATACCCCTTTTCCTATTTTCCGCAATTCAGCTTTCTCATTCCAGAGAGTTGACGCATGGTAGACCCTCTGGTATCATGTGTTCATCGACTAGATTTTCTACGTTTAGTATACAAGAGGTGGCAATTATGATAAACGAGCCTCCTGCATGGTCTACCGTTTTAAAGGATATTATTCGCTCAACACCTGAGCGAAAACGCCTGGCATCCGCGCTCGGCATGTCCGATATGACGCTTATACGATGGGCAAACGGTGAGTCTCATCCACAACGTCCACACTTGATTCGTCTCATGCAAGTACTACAACCACGACATCGCGATGATATGCTGAACGCCTTTGAAGAGTACTATCCCGAAATTCAGTCCTGGCTAAAAGGCGATACTCCTGAAACTATTTCCGCCGACTTCTTCGCACAGGTCCTGAATGTCCGTACAATGACGACCGAGAGTTTGCGTTTCTGGCGCATTAGCGATATGGTACTCAAGCAAGCACTGCTGCAACTCGATCCTAACAATACAGGCATGGCAATTAAACTGATTCAATGCATGCCGCCCAAAGACGGTAAAATCCGTAGTATCCGCGAATGTGCAGGAAAAGGAACATCACCGTGGACCGCCGACCTGGAGCATGACGTACTTTTCCTCGGTCTTGAGTCGATGTCAGGCTATGCCACCGAGTCACGGCACTTCGTCAATAACAACGACTTACGTAAGAATAAGACGTTCCCTGCGTACATGGGCGAGTTTGAGATTAGTGCCGTTGCACATCCCATCCATCTCGAAGGACGCATTGCCGGGTGCTTACTTGCATCAAGTACACAGGAAGGATATTTTTCGCAACAACGCGTCACGCTCCTCGGTGCATTTAGCGATCTTATCTCGCTGGCCTTTGACAAAAAAGACTTCTACAAAGCATCTCTGCTAGAATTGCGTTTTATGCCACCGCCAGAGGTACAGAAACCAATTATCGCAACGTTCCGAGACCGGGTCACAAAGAAGTTTCAGACCACGGCACACAATGGCTCTCGGCTCAGCAATGCAGAGGTCGAGCTTGAAGTCTGGCAAGAGATCGAAGATGAACTACTTTCATTGCCCATCGACGATACGGATGCTTATTCATAACACTTGCCTCTCTTTGGAAATCCGAAGAGCTATGATTGCTCTATACCATGCTTACGCATAAGGTAGCGTAACTGATCGACCTTCGCAAAGCCGAGCAACTCCGCCGCCCTTGCCCGGTTATACTTCGTTGTCTCTAATGCTGTACGCAACATATGTTGCTCTACACGACCACTCACCTCCTCAAACGAGAATGGACCAAGAGGACGCGTCTCTAGCCATTGTGCGAGCGGATCGCGAGTGTGTGTTGCCTGCGTACTCGCGGAACCCACAATTTCATACGGCAAATGAGCTGGCAACAACTCGTCATTGCTACTCAAAATCATGGCACGTTCGATCACATTCTTAAGTTCGCGTACGTTGCCAGGCCAACTATACGCAAGCAGAAAGCGTTGTGCTTCCGGGTCTATACGCCGTACATTACGCCCCAACGACTTATTGAAATCTTCTATAAAACGTGAGGCAAAGAGCAAAATATCGTCAGGCCGTTCTCGTAGTGGCGGCAAGACAATCTTGAGGACCGCGAGACGAAAATACAGGTCGGAGCGAAATGTTCCGTCTTTCATGGCTTGCTCAAGATTGCGATTGGTCGCCGCAAGCACACGGACATAGATCGTTACTTCCTTATTTCCGCCAAGGCGAAAGAATGAGCGCGTCTCTAGCACACGTAAGAGTTTGGCCTGCATATCGTGCGGCATCTCGCCGATCTCGTCGAGAAACAGAGTACCCCCATCAGCAAGTTCGAGTAGGCCGCGTTTCTGCTTTTTGGCATCGGTAAAGGCATACTGCTCATGCCCAAATAATTCACTTTCTAAAAGATGGTTAGGAATGGCCGCGCAATTCAATGGATGAAAAGGACCGGAGGCACGTCCACTTTGCTCATGAATAGCGTGCGCAATCACTTCTTTTCCTGTACCGCTCTCGCCAGTGATGAGCACGGAAGCAGTATCGCTTCGCGCGACTTTCGCAACCATCTCAAACGCCTCCCGCATACCCTTGCTTTGTCCTATAAGATAGTGATAGTTGTCGCTACGCTCACGTCGCAACTGCCGCAGTTCGCGCGACATAGCACTCGTTTCAAGCACGCGTTGCACAACCAGCAAAAGTTCCTCAAGATCAAAACCTTTCAGCAAGTAATCGGAAGCACCAAGCTTCATTGCCGCCACAGCGTTTTGCACATCACCATAGGCCGTAAGCATCACAACTGGCAATTCCGGTTCAAGTGTGCGAATGCGCGCAAGCACCTCTAGCCCTCCCAGCTTTGGTAAGCGCACATCGAGCAGCACAAGGTCCACGGTATACTTTTGCAGTTCTCGCAATCCAGCTTCGCCATCCGGTGCCGTGTATACTTCATAATTCCGCTTGCGCAAATAGCGTGCTAATTGATGTGGTAAATGTGGCTCATCGTCAATAATGAGAATAACAAGACTCAACCTTTTCTACTCCCCATGCCTATTTTTCTTCCTCTGCTACTCCCACCAACATAGGGAGCATCACCGTCATGATCGTACCTTTGCCAACGTGACTTTCAACCCGAAGACTTCCACCGTGGTCCTCTATAAGCCGTCGCGTGATGGACAAGCCCAGACCAATACCATGCGCTTTTGTCGTAAAAAACGGTTGGAAGATGCGCTTCAACGTATCTTCAGGAATACCCATTCCTGTATCAGCAACGGTTAATGCAGCCCACTGTTGAACTTCATCGGAATACTTTTGCCGTTGTTCAGCAACATACTCCACTACTCGACACGAGACAGTGAGTTCGCCACCCTCCGGCATCGCTTGTAGCGCATTCATGTACAAATTAAAAAGAACCTGCTCTATCTGGCCTATGTCTACCCACAGTGCTGGTACCTCCTCGTATACACGTCGAAGCTGGACATGCGCGTCTGTATAGTGCTTGTGCAGAAGTTGTAACACGTGATCGCTTAACGCAATCACATCGCAGGTACTGCGGTGCAGTTGGCGCGGTTTGGCAAAGAGCAACATATCCCGTACGATGGAATCTAACCGCTCCACCTCTTTAAGCATGACCGTCGTTGACTCTTGTGCCAGAGCCAGACGCGAGGATGTATCGGGAGCCTGCCCGTCATCGTCCGTGAGATCATCGACCAGCATCTGAATCGATGTTTTAATCGAGGCAAGCGGGTTGCGTACCTCATGTGCCACATTCGCCGCCATCTCGCCTAACGAGGCGAGCCTATCAAGACGACGTTTTTCTTCTTCCAGGCGATGAACCGAGGTAACATCAATAAATGTAATCAACGCGCCAACTTGTTTGCCAGTATCATTGTACAATGGCTCGATGTCCATATCGAGCACAAGTTCCCGCCCAGTAGCATCCGACGAGAGCAACGTTCCTTTTTGCGCCTCACTGTTTGCCAGTACACGCTGTACATCCTCTTTTTGCAGTGGAGATGACGCGGCATTCAGAAAATAGTGTGAGTCTTCATATGCTGAGGAAGGAATTTCGAGCAGTGTGGTTAATACTTTTCCTTTTACATCCTGAAGCTGATAGCCAAGAATTGTTTGTGCCGCCGTATTGAATGTTGTAATACGCCCCTGCATGTCTACTGTGATTAAGCCACTGGGAATGCTCTCAAGAATCAACGCTCTAAGACGCTGGTCGTCCAGGACGCGACGTAGCAACTTACGTGCTTCATCTCGCGCCTCCACCACTTCTTCCACAAGTTGCAGATTTTCGAGTACCGCGCTTGGTTGATTCACCACTATGTGGAACAGCATGGCAGCCTCGCGGCGCAGTTTCCATGCCTGCTGATACCCCCCGACAACCACTCCTAAGACACGCGTCTCCGGTAGTCGCTTTTCACTTGTTACCTTACGAGCCGAGCGCCCCTGTCGTGTAAGTGGACGCGATCCCAGCAGAGGAAAAACGAAGAACGTCTTGATTGTCGAGGGTACAAGTTGTAACACAGCTTCTGATAGTGCGAGGTTAGCGTTTCCAGGACGTTCAAGCACAAGAGGGGATGATGATATTTGCTCGTGGAAGTAGGATAAAAGCATGGTACATAGTTCGGGTGTCATCCAGGATAGATGAACTTCAGGCGATGAGAAAACAAGCATATCACAGACATCGACGCGCGCAATCTCACGCGTACGTTGCATCACAAGCGTACGCAAACGCTCCACTTCGTAGAGCGCATACGTCATCTGGCTATTCATCGTGGTAAGCAACGACAGCGTATGCGTGTATTCGCGATTACGCTCTAACAGGCGAGTATTTTCTAATAGCAGTGCTGCAACATCCGCGATTGCGGTTACAGCTTGAACATCATCTGCATGCCAGGACGAAATAAGTGAACGCCTTTCGTGCTCGTCTATACTTCCATAGACATTGTCGCGAATAGCAACAAGTACGCCGGTGCAACGCTGTCTATACAAAAGTGGGGCAACAATTCGCGTGGGATGTAGCGGTGGAAACGCAGCAGAAGCCTGCGTACGCCATACTTGCGCCTCCGGTGTGTCCCCAGTAAGCTCGACAGGATTAATATGTACCACGGAGAGCAGGGCCGCAGACCATCCCGGCTGCTCATCATATGTACCAGCGGCAAACTGTAGCGTCTCGCCTACTTTTTGATAAATGAGAACGCAACGACAGTGCAGGAGTTGCGCTATACGTTTAGGAAGTGTATTACGCAATGTCTGATAATCAGTGATCGCACTACACTCATGAACCAGTGCTGATACGCTCGCAGCGACAGAAATACATACGTCCAACGCTCCCACTTCCAATGTTCCCTTATCTCGGTCTTCCCTCCCTACCTACTCCACCCCACTCAAAACTTTCCTTCTCCACACTATAGCAGAAAACTCTCTATAATTCAGCAAATCTGGATGATAATGAATATACTGTCATCAAAATACATATTTTATGACTATAAGAAAAATTTATACTACTTGCAAAGCAGGAAGCTATATGAGAAAATCCAGTGTGTTACATTCATTTATCAATCTTCGAGGATTTTTATGAAGGATATACAAGAAATACACGAGAATCAGGAAAATTCAAAACCGACGACTGTAGACCTACTGCTCAATTCACCAAGTCATCAGAAGGTGTTCAGAGCACTCATGATACAACGTTGGGCAGCAATATTAGGTACGCTCTCGCTCGGTGTACTCTATCTATTTTTGTCCGATAGATTAATTCCCGCTATTATTCCACGCTGGTTGCCGCTCTTACTCGAAGTCATTTTGATTTTGCCACTTGCCTACTCTGGCATCATGCGCCGTCGCCTTCCTCAAAGACTACTACGCACATTAGGTTTTCTTCTTGCAGGAATCGCTACACTTGCGCTTGTCACCAGCATCGGACTCCTACTTTCCTCACTGCCGGAGAGAGGATCAAAGGATTCAATTGGCCTTGTTCGTGACGCTGCTATTCTATGGGTCTCGAATATTCTTGTTTTCGGACTCTGGTACTGGGAGCTTGACGGCGGTGGTCCTTTGCAACGTCATAAAGCAAATCACAAAGCAATAGATTTTATGTTTCCGCAACAGGTGGACGGAGATACAGATGGCTGGGCACCACATTTTATTGATTATGTGTTTCTCGCGTTCAATACCGCAACCGCTTTTAGTCCAACAGATACGGCACCTCTGAGCCGTCCCGCAAAAGTGCTGATGATGATAGAGTCGCTCATTTCGCTTGTTATCGTCGCAGGTATAGCAGCACGTGCGATCAATATTCTTGGCGGCTAGAGTCGAAACGAGACCTCAGTACCCTGACTATCCTCTCCTCTCTTCACAACACTTCGCGCAGGCGTTGTAGAGGCGACTTCGCGTCCAGCTTTGAAAACGTGCAGGCGAGCAGGAAGCAGGCGAAGTGCTTCAAATGCAGATGGGGCATCAAGCACGAGAAAATCGGCTGACTTGCCCTCTTCGATACCGTACCTGTCCTGAATGCGTAGCGTTTTCGCTGCTCGCGTCGTGATCAAATCTAGTATATCGTTTATCTCTTCTGAGCCGCTCATATGGCACAGCAACACTGCTAGTTGCGCGGCTGCAAGCATATCACCTCTACCTAATGGAAACCACGGGTCCATAATCGAATCGTGGCCCAGCGAGACGTTGACACCTGCCACCAGTAATTCTTTAACGCGCGTGATGCCGCGTCGCTTTGGATAAGTATCGAAACGGCCCTGTAAGACGACATTATCATAGGGATTCGCGACAACATTGACCTGCGCACGAGCTAAAAGACCCATCAACTTAAAAGCATAGGCGTTATCATAGGAATGCATAGCAGTGCAATGGCTCGCGGTAACACGTCCCTGCCAGCCTTGCTCTAGTGTGTCAGCGGCCATGACCTCAGTGAAGCGCGAGTGTGGATCGTCCGTCTCATCACAATGACAATCAATATCACGATTGTAGTTCCTAGCAAGCTCGAAGACAAAATGCACATCTTCGACGCCCATATCACGTGTCGCTTCGTAGTGTGGAATGCCGCCAACGATATCGCAACCCAGTTCCATAGCTTCACGCATCAACTCGCGTCCATGTGGAAACGAGAGAATACCGTCTTGCGGAAAGGCGACGAGTTGCACACTACAGATGTCACGTACCTCTTCGCGTACCTCTAACAACGCGCGTAGGGCCGTGAGTTGCGGGTCACATACATCAACGTGACTGCGAATATGGAGCGTACCCTGCGCGACCTCCCAGCGAATGGCTTCGAGGGCGCGCTGCTTGACATCCTTCTGTGTAAGACTGGGTTTGCGTTCACTCCAAATCTGAATGCCCTCTAGTAAAGTACCACTGGTATTGTAACGTGGCTGTCCTACCGTCAATACCGCATCGAGATGCACATGTGAGTCGATCAATGGAGGAAGAACAAGCTTTCCGGCGATATCGAGCGTGTGTGTTGCTGACTCTGATGAAAGGTCAGGAGCAATACGAACGAAGCGTCCGTTTTCGATGGCAATATCGACCAGCCCTTGTTGACGATGAAGTTGTACATGGTGCAGCAGCAGATCATATGACATACAATATCCCATACTGATAAAGCACTGCACGAAGCAAGTGCTGTACATCCAAATTTGCAGAGCCATCCTTATTATAACATTACTGGAACGGGGAACGAATACGAGAAACAGTCTGGACGTTGCACGAGAAAAAGTGTACAATAGCACTAACACAAATATGTACGTAGTATCTACATACAGGGGACACGCAATGAAGCGACCGGTGTGATGATGTTGTCATCATCATGTCGGTCGCTTCTTGCATAGAAAAAATGGATCCGTGTTTCTTGAAGCATCTCCTGAGAACGGAAAGTGTTTCCCGTGGGGATGTGTAGTTTCTTGCGTTTTGACCGGAGGTTTGTATGTCTTCTAAAGCCGACACTTCTCAGCATCTTCTCTCTGCTACAGCAAGCGAAGAAACACCTATCACAGAGCAATTTGAGAGAGAGAATGCCGAGCTACGACACGCGCTTGAGCTAAGGACACAAGAAAGTGTCCTGCTCAACGAGGTACTCTCTACTGTCGGCTCAACGTTGAGACTTGATGATGTGTTACATCATCTTGTGGACATTGTTGTTCGCGCTACCCAGTGTCAGATGGCCTTTATTTATATGTATAATAAGGACAAGGAGCGTCTTGTCCTTGCTAGCGCGACACAGCATCATAAGCATCTTGTGGGCAAGATCGAGATGGGGCTTGGCGAGGGGATCGCGGGCTGGGTTGCGCTTCATCGCACACCGGTATTTTTAAAAGACGGGGCAATGGACGATCCACGCTTCTACTATTTTCCAGAGCTGGAAGAGGAAAAGTTTCAGTCCATGCTGACGGTCCCCATTATCACGAAGGACCGCAACCTGCTGGGCGTCATCACACTACAGGCAGTGGCCCCACATGAGTTCACAGAGGAGCATCACCGTTTTGTAAGCAATATCGCGGCTCTTGTAGCAAGCGCGATAGAAAATGCACAACTCTATGAGAACACGCAACGCAAATTAAGCATCTTAACCTCTCTATCGGTCCTGAGCCAAACGATCAGTTCAGGTTTGTATCTCGACGATATGCTACGTTCCCTGGCAAACTTGACCGTGCAAATCATGGAAGTTGACCTGTGTGTCGTGATGCTTATGGATTCCTCACGCGAACGTGAGACGGAAACATCTCGTTCTGTCAGACGGCTTATGGTGCGTGCAACCTCGCCAAACCTCAATGACCGTGCCAGTTTTCAGTCAATCGATGTTGATCGTGCCCTCATGGAGCAGTTGAACGGCCTACATCAGGTGTCGCTACGAGCAGACAAAGGGCAGAGCAGTGACTACGCGACGCTGAGCGAGTACGCACTTTCGCGCTTAAATCCTGTGCAAGACTCATCCTATAAAACGTTGCTCTCCGCTCCGCTCGTTGCTGGTACAGAGCATCTCGGACTCATTAATTGCTACTCGAGCAAGCCACGTCGCTATAGCGTCGAGGATTCGACGCTGCTGACAACCATTGCGAATCAGGCCGCGATTGCGATTAAAAATAGCCATCTCGTCAATCAACTGGCGCAGAAAAATCTCGTGAAGGGCTTTTTCGACGACCTTCTACATGGCACTCCCGATACGGAAGACTCTCTACGGCAGCGCGCTAGCTTTCTGGGCTGCGATCTCACCCGCTCTCATGCCGTCGTCATCATCGAAACAACACATGTCGAGTTACGCAGAAGTGAAAGCAAAAGCATTGCAACACCGGAAGGAAAAGAAGGCAAGCGCGCACAGGACGCTTTGGGAGAAGACGGACATACAATAGGCACACACGTTCAAACGATGTATAAACGTATCGCGGGTGTCTTTCGTAGGCGCATTGGAGATAGCTATCCCGGCTCGTTACTCTACGAGCATGAAAATATGGTTAGTTGTATCGCCTCACTGAGCAAAGACCCAACGGGAGCACGCTTGAAAACATGGCTATTCGACCTTGCCCGGCAAATGCATTCCGAATATGGTGTTCAACTTTCTATTGGCATCGGCAATGCATGTCAG
>CAXTUE010000123.1:10063-10590 GCA_964247355.1 uncultured Ktedonobacteraceae bacterium
GTCAGAATATCAGCGACTACCGTCGTGGTTTTGCAGAAGCCAATGAAGCACTCCAGATGGGACAAAATTTACACCAGGAGGAGGACACTCGTACACAGCCACTGGTAACACACTTTAATGATCTAGGCGTGTACCGCTATCTGTACAAGATTGCGCGCATGGACGATTTGCGTGACGTGTATCAAGACCAGATCGCCTTGATCGACAACTACGATTCGCGCAAAAATACCGAGCTTCTCAATACGCTCGAAGTGTACCTTGAATGCGCGGGCAACCTGACAAAAACATCCGAACGGCTCAATGAACACCGCAACACGCTTATTCAGCGTCTCGACCGTCTCCAATCATTATGCGAGGTTGATCTGCAAGAACGCGGCAACTGGCTCACGCTGCAAATCGCAATTAAAGTGTATAAACTGCGCTCAGGAAGCATTTAATCTAATCGCTGGCGATGTAAAAGAACAAGACGTATTCTTGCGAACATATCCGATAAATCAACCATGGACGCCGTAAACGTGGTCCCTACT
>CAXTUE010000124.1:0-7551 GCA_964247355.1 uncultured Ktedonobacteraceae bacterium
GGAGGATTTCCTATAACAAAATCGTAGCTATGTTCCATGAAGTTGAGTTCTTTGTCAAAAAAGTCTGCCTCGATAAGATTTTTGTCTTTAATTAGAGAAGGAAATCTAACATTGCCCCAAACAGTTTCTGCTGGTAAATAATCAGCTAATGTTAGGCAAAGGCTAAACGAGGCAACGGCTAATGCTTCTCCTTTTATATCCACTCCAAACAATGAGGATTGTAGTATATGAACTAGATCAGTAAATGATGGTTTTTGGTTATGCGCTCTACTCCAGCGATCCACTAGACGCCTATATGCTCCAACAAGAAAAACGCCAGAGCCGCATGCAGGGTCTAAAATTTTTAGTTCGTAATTTGTATCACTTTCTGGAAATATCTGGTCCAACACAAAGTCTACCAAACGAGGAGGGGTATAATACGCTCCATCTTTACGTTTTAATTGCTTTTCATCGTCTAATTGCAGGAACTCTTCATATATAGCACTAATAAGCTCTATAGGAACAAACTCAAAATTATAAGCCCAAAAGAAGAGATACTGGTTCTTATCACGATCTACACTAAATAACTCTTGTAGCTTTTGAAGATGTTCAGCATGAACAATACTTTGTTCGTTTTCGTCCATCGGAAATATATCACCATTAAATCGTTCCTGTAGAAACATGAAAAAAGCATAAGTAACATCGTAAGACGAGAGAAGATCAATGTACTTCTCGTATCGGAAGCCATACCTTTCAGCAAAGAAGTTTCGTCCCTCTTCGATTTGGAGAATGCCTCGGTCTTGTAAATAGAGAGCAAAAATAGAGCGTCCTATAAGACTGTTAGCATATTTAGAACTGACCTCTTGAATTTTTTGTTTATCTTGTTCTATGTTCCAGTGGTGAAATAGCGCGACTTGCTTACTAATATCTTCTATAAGTTCTCTTCGGATATGACTAAGGTTAGCCATAAGCCGCGAATCCGCTCTGTTGGCTTTTTTAAAATACTTTTCCTTATCAAACTTACGCCAAAATTCACCCGATTCTATTGCCTGTTGCGTGAATATATCAAGACGGTCCCATATACCACTACTTTTTTTGGTAGTATCTAGTGTATAGTCTAAACGTGATGGCTCACGATATGAATCACGATTATCGCGTTTAGGTCCCTCGTAACCGCTATAAACTCTAATGTCTTTAGGTAGAATAACAAAGAGCAGCGGAACTCTGCTTTGACTCCAAATATTACGATGAAGTTTTGGAATTTGTTCATTGTAAGTATCAAAACGCTTGAAGTAAATAACAGGGGCATTTGCTACAAAATACATAGCATCAATACCTAGGCGGTCTTTTGCTTCGCGCCAAGTTACTTCACGTTCTGGAAGAATTTCATTCTGCGGAGTGTCTCTCGAAATAAAATTGGAACTTGTATTGTACCCAAGACGATTAAGCAATTCAGAATACATCTGTTGGGTGTCTTCCAAATTACTGGTCATACAAATCCTCTAAAAAAATATGAAACTACTATATAATAACAGAAGAGAACTGTGCCATTTTCATCGTACACTTAATAGTGTAAGCTATCGTAACACACCGTTACTTTTAACGTCAATGCTTATTTGAGGAATACCTATCAAATCTATTCAAAAACGAAAAGAGAGGCTAGTTCTTATATATACTGTCCTCTCTTCGTCCGATCAAAACTACCCTTAGTTTGTAAATATTTGTATTAAAACGACATCTTCAACATCCCCAATCTCTCCATCGCCATATATGCCGCCGCAACCTGTCCTTGTACGCTGAATTGTCTAGTATGAATGAGGTGTAGGAGTTCGGCGGGGGTGACAAGTGAGTTCTCGATCTCTTCGGCGGGATCGAGCTTTTGTGCGCCGGTTTTGCGTACGTCGTGGGCGAGGTACCACCAGATGCGGGTGACTGCGCTGGTGGGATTAGCGATCATCTCGGCGAGGAGTTCTATCTTGTCCGGCTTGGTGCTGTAGCCGCTTTCCTCCATCAATTCGCGGTTCGCGGCAACTAATGGATCGTCTTCGCCGTCGTCGATTCCGCCAGCAGGGAACTCCAGTACGTACTCGCCGATTCCATGTTTGTATTGCCGGTTAATCAGAAAGAGACCATCAGGCGTGATGGGTACGATTCCAACCCACCCACGGTTGTCGATAATGTAGTAATCGGGAAGAATAACGCCGTTCGGCAGTTGAACGCGTTCGCTATGTACTCTCAAAAATGGTGTATTGAGTACTGACGTGGTTGATAAAACCTGCCAGCCATGTTCTGTTTGTGTCATATCTGTTCCTTTGTAAGATTACCCGGTGAGAGATAACAATCACATTCCATCGTTGCCCCATCGGAGCAATGATGGAATGTGATTGTTATCTCTCACCGGAACATGAGCGAAAATATGGTTCTCTATGATTATATGTCATTGCTTGTTGAGGCATACAAGTGGACGGCCTTGTGTTATAATAAGTGCCGACTATTCATATGTATGATTATAGCTATCTGTGTGATAGGAAAGGGTGGAGGGGCGAGTTTATGAAGCCGCTTGTTGCCATCGTGGGCCGACCGAATGTCGGCAAATCCACATTTTTTAACCGTATGCTTGGCGAGAGAGTCGCCGTTGTTGAAGACTTGCCGGGGACGACACGTGACCGTCTCTATGGCGATACCGATTGGAATGGGCGCACCTTCACGCTCATCGACACAGGCGGTCTCGAATTTGGCTCCGACATTCCCGTTGGTCATGTTGGTCTTGATGGACAATCTGGCGACCTGATGGAGCACGTACAGGCGCAGGCAGAACTTGCCATCGAAGAGGCCGACGTGATCGTGTTCATGGTTGATGCCATCTCAGGCACCACAGCAGCCGATGAAGAGGTCGCGCAGGTCCTGCGCCGTACGAAAAAGCCGATTATCGTAGCTGCGAACAAAGCCGATAACGCGACACGGCGAATGGATGCCGTCGAGTTCTATAATCTAGGTCTGGGCGAACCTATCGTGCTCTCCTCTGTCCAGGGTACTGGCACAGGCGATTTGCTGGATCGCATCGTCGAAGAATTGCCGCTAGCAGACGAAGAAGACGGGGACGACGAAGAGGACGAGACACCGCATATCGCTATCGTGGGTCGTCCAAATGTTGGTAAGTCATCCTTGCTCAACGCGATTGTTGGGTCGGACCGTGCTATTGTCAGCAATGTTCCTGGCACGACCCGTGATGCTATCGATACCGAAATCGAGTTTCAGGGCCGTAAATTAATCATGATCGACACGGCAGGTATTCGCCGACGTGGGCGCATCGGTCCTGGCATCGAGAAATATAGCGTTCTGCGTTCGAGCCGCGCCATCGAGCGTTGTGATGTCGCGCTGATTCTCATTGACGCCAGCGTGGGTATCGCGGCGCAGGATATGCATATCGCGGGCGAGGTCGCGGAAGCCGCGAAGGGCGTTATCATCATCATCAATAAGTGGGACCTTGCGCAAGAGCAGCGGCGGGCCGAACGCGAGGAGGATGTTCTGCCACATCCCGATGACGAGATCGAGACGGCGGAGCATTACCGGAAAATTGTGCAAGAAGAGTTCAAGTTTATGCCCTACGCGCCCGTCATTTTTGCCTCCGCGAAAACAGGCTACCATGTTCAATCCATTCTTGAGGCAGTCATGCATATTGCGGAGATGCGCTTCTTGCGTGTACCAACATCGCGCCTCAATGAGGTGGTGCAGGACGCGATACGTCGCCACCATCCCGCTATTATCCGTAATAAGCCGCTCAAGGTGTACTATGCAACGCAGACGCGTGTCAATCCTCCTACATTCACCTTCTTCATCAATGACGTAGAGGCCATGCACTTCTCCTACGAACGCTACCTCGAAAACCGTTTGCGAGAAGCGTTTGACTTTAGAGGCACCGGCATTAGGTTGCAGTTCAGGCCGCGCTCCTCGAAGGATGAAAGATAATGTACGGGTCTGATTGATCACATCCCGCAACGGTTGTGATGAATCAGACCCGTACAGGCAATATCTATCTACCAATCTTTACTCCTCACGACGTTTACCTGATGTTGATAAAAATGGTACCAGCTCCAAAAATCAGCATCAGTTTATGGGTTCAAGCTCATATGTCTTGAGGAGAAAAATATGTTTCTACGTAAAAAGGGACTTTTGCTACTTATAGCATCGTGTTTTCTACTCGGAATTCTTCAAAGCACTTATATGTTGCTGACTGTAACTCCTGTGTCAGCGGCTACAGTCTCGGTCTCGACTAATTGCCCAGCCCCTGGCAAGGGACGTGCGGCAATCCTGCCCTCACTGGCATTAGGGAAGCATCAAAATCTGGTGTATCAATTTACACAAGCTGCAACCAACGGTACCATAGTTGCTAGCACCTTGAAACGTTATGATGTGACGACCAAGCAGACAACAACTGTTCTCTTGCAAAGCGGTCGTGAGATTCTTGCTTCACAGATTTCAGCCGATGGACAATGGATACTCTTCTCGTCTGTGCAGTATAGCCAGGATAGTAAAACGACCACGAATAGCAAAATACAACTGGTACGTGTGGATGGACGATACCTGCAAACGCTGTATTGTGTTACAGGAGAGGGGTTGAATACTGTGGAGTGGTCTGTAGACCAGAAGCTTATCGCCTTTCTTAGAGCAAGTAATACCAGTAGAGCAACCTCGGTGGATCTCTTGAACACGCATACTGGCGGCGTACAAACGGAGCTCACCACTTCTAACACTAATCCTGTTACCCTCGGTACATGGCTGGACACGCAGCGCATGTACCTGACGAATATTCAAACCGACCAATCTCCTAACACTCTTTACCTGCTTGACATCCGTAAGGGAGCGAATCAGCATGTAAGCGACCTTAGAACAGTCTATAGCGGTGCTCCATTGAGTAGTTTCGATAGCAGTTACAATGGCAAGGACTTGTATATCAGCAGGTGTGATTGTGGCTATGGCAATACAGGTCCAAGCACGATTTTAGTAAAACCTGCGACTGGTGGCTCTGCAAAAACTTTTTACACAAGTGCTAAATACGCGATAACACAGGTGCGCGCGGTGACACCTACAACTCTGCTTTTCACCATTTACAACGCGCCGTTCAACGGCTCGACAGTTGATACAAGCCATAATGGATTGTGGACAATTCATACGGATGGGACCGGACTCACTCGCTTGACAAAGGGCAACGTCACACTGAACTCTGAGTCGCAATTCCCGTGGTCTAATGTGTCACGCGATAGTAGACTTTATGCTGTGCAAACGTTTGGTTCACAGGAAAATGTGCTTGTTGGTTCGCTTAGTGGAGGTACGGCGACAACGGTTGTGTCGGTGCCAGCCGCTAAGGTGTTGGTAAATGTGGTTGGGTGGACGAGGATGTAGATATGCAAATAGTATGATTGTGCGATGGGCATAGGCCGTGAATTGCTCGGTGGACGCCCGTAAACTTGTGGCAAAACAAAACCAGAGGGGTTTTGTTGGGGCCCAGTTTAGGGGGTCCGAGACCGATTTATCGGATATGCATTGCTTCCATCAACATAGCCCTGTATCACAGGAGCAACCTGTGCAACGAGCGATTCCACTGAACTTTCGGTCAGCGGAGCAATATAGAGCACGTCTTGCAGAATAGCTATGCCGAGCAGTGTTGAGGCAATCAGGCTAGCTCTTAGTGAACGGTCCTCGCCCTCTAGCCACTCGGCGAGCGGCTGGATGAAGTGCGTCTCTAATCCTTGACGCAATAACGTTGCTCCCTGTGGACTACTGGCGGAGCGCAGTAACGCAAGAATGGGATAAAATGTGGCATCCGAGTCGTCCTGCATGAGGTAGCGCACGAGCAGTTCGCCTACATCACTTCTATCTCCCTCTAAAAGGTCGCCGAGGCGAAATGCTTCGGTAACGGCTTCAGCAAAAAGCTGGTCCTTCGAGCCGAAGTAGCGGATGACCAATGCGACATTGATACCGACCTCAGCCGCGATATCTCGCACTCCCACATGCTCATAGCCCCGTAGACTGAAGAGCCGTTGCGCCGCTTGCAGGATATCCTTTCGCGTTTGCAGCGCGTTACGGGAGCGAGAAGACTTTTCCATAGTGTGTCCTTATTAGTGTATGTTTACGAATGCATCTTCCTATTATTCATAAGTAAACCATTGTTGACAAAATCTGTCAAGAAATATATACTGAGATTGTAAACAGATGTTTACTTGTGGAATAAATTTTCACCTGTAACAGTTGATGTGTGGGCGTTATGATGGTGTTTCACAAACCAGGAAGTAGGGACCGCATTCATCACGTCCTCCTGGAGATGTGAGAGGCTACAACGGACGCGATGAATGCGGTCCCTACCTCCTGCATTCTTTCATCAAAACGTGTAATAAGGGTTCTTACAGTATATTGTGCAGGTGATTTGATTAGGAGGATATGGTATGACTCAACTCGTTGTGTTGGTCACGGGTGCTTCTTCTGGTATTGGTAAAGCGATTGCGCAGGCGTTTGTTGCGCAGGGATATATCGTCTATGCTACGGCGCGTCAACTCGAAGCTCTTGCGGGTTTGCAGGGAATTCGTCCGCTTCAGCTTGATGTGACGCAGGAACAATCAATGGTACAGGCGATACAGGCGATAAAAGCAGAGCAGTCAACGATTGATATATTAGTGAACAACGCGGGCTTCGCATTGAATGGACCTGTCGAAGAATTAGCACTGGACGAGGTGCGACAAGAATTTGAAACGAACGTCTTCGGACTGGTACGTATGACGCAGCTTGTTCTACCTGTGATGCGAGCAAACTCTCGTGGTCATATCATTAACATTGGTTCTATCGGCGGCACATTTACCGCGCCAGGAGCGGGTGCGTATCATGCTAGCAAGTATGCGGTTGAAGCCTTCACCGATGCCCTGCGCTATGAGGTACGTAGCTTTGGCATCGAGGTGACACTTATTCAGCCGACAGGAGTGCATACGCCATTTTTTGCCAAGCAAGCCGAAACGCTGCCACAAACGGGGGAGGATAGTCCCTATGCTTACTTCAAGCAGCACTTTGTACAAACGGCCAATCGTATGTTCAATGGTCGCATGTATGGTTTGATCGAAGCGCAAGATGTGGCGAACGTCGTTGTGCAAGCCGTACAGAGTCGCAAGCCACGCACACGTTACAAAGTTGGTATCAGTGCCCACCTCTACTACCAGATGCGCCGGTTGCTGACAGATCGTGCATGGGATCGAGTGATGTCTCTGCAATTTCCTATGCATGCTTGAGTATATAAATCGAGGAACAAAGGCAAGCGAAACATTGCTTGCCTTTGTTCCTCGATTTATGTTGACAAACTTTAACCTCTCAATAATCATCTATTAACACGCACAGGCTACACTCAGATTAAGCACATTCCCAACATAGGATAGACGCAGGTTGCGTAGAGTTATCTCTGGAATTGACAAACCTTCTCAGAGTCTCCGCTCGCTTCCTCCGTTTACCACTCACACCATGACGGTCTCTCTTTTTTGACGACGGTCATGCCTCCAGTCGCGACGCTTCTAGCAGGTGCTCGTGCATAAC
>CAXTUE010000124.1:7592-10516 GCA_964247355.1 uncultured Ktedonobacteraceae bacterium
GCATAACTGGGGCGAGAGGTATACTCCGAGCCTCTCGCTCTGCGGGGTTAAACAAAAATAAAAAAGACATGGACGTTGTTGCACTTCAAGCGCAACAACGTCCATGTCTTTTTTATTTTTCGATGAAATTGAGGGCTGCGCGCGTCATGACCTCGACGGCGATGGGCAGTGCATCCTCGTCGATATTGAAGCGTGGGTGGTGATGCGCGAAGTCGGTCTCTTTTTCTTTGTTGCCTGATCCTACCACGAAATAGCAGCCAGGGACGGTGTTGAGAAAGACCGCCATATCGTCGCTGCCTGTGGCAAGAATGGCTTCGCTTGTGTCGACATTCTCTGTGCCAACGGCATCTACGGCGGCTTTATACACGACCTCGGTTATCGTGGCATCGTTGACGCAAGGCGGACAGCCGTCGCTCTCAAGATGCAGTTCGCAGCTTGCGCCAAGCGAGGCAGCGACGCCCGTCACGACCTCGTTGATGCGACGTAGGAGTTTCGCACGATGGTCGGCATTGAAGGAGCGCATCGTGCCCTGCATCACGGCGGTTTCAGGAATGATGTTAAAGGCGGTTCCGGCGTGTATCGTGCCAAGCGTGATAACGGCAGGGCTGAACGGCGAGGTTTCGCGACTGATAAGTGTTTGTAGCGCAGTGATAATGTAGGCTGAGGCTACGATGGGGTCAATCGCGGTATCAGGCGATGCTGCATGCCCGCCTTTGCCTTTGACGGTGAGCGTGAAGCTATCGGCACTAGCGAAGACGGTCCCTGCACGTACGCCAACACGTCCGAGTGGAATATCGCTAATCAGGTGCAGTCCGATAATGGCATCCGCGCCATTGAGCGCGCCTTCTTTGACCATTGGCTCGGCCCCGCCAATGCGCTCTTCGGCAGGTTGAAATACAAATTTGATGTTGCCCGTCAATTCGGCGCGTCGTTGCGTAAGAATGTCGGCAACGGTCAGCAGAATCGAGGTATGCCCATCATGTCCACAGGCATGCATCTTGCCGTCGGTCTGTGAGCGGTACTCGACATTGTTCAATTCATAGATGGGCAAGGCATCCATATCGGCGCGAATCGCGATGGTTTTGGCGTCCGCTCCGGCTGCGCCACCACGCAGAAGGCCAACAACACCCGTTTTGGCAATGCCTGTCTGCACCTCTAGCCCTAGAGAGCGCAGACGTTGCGCGACGATGCCAGAGGTACGCACCTCTTCAAATGCCAGTTCAGGGTGCTCGTGCAGGTCGCGACGCATCGCGACCAGATCGGGTACACGCTCATCTATCTCGGATTTTAAAGCGTCGGGGTTTGATACGGACATGGTTGCTCCTTTTGGATGTTTTGGGCGTTATGAATAAAGCTCCTACAGGTAGGTGTTCTGGGTGTTATGAATAAGACCCCTACATGTGGATGTTATGAATAAGGCCCATGCAATGAGATACACAATGTTCTACCATCATATCATTTTGGACAATGTTATTTGAGCGTATCAGATTTGGGAGTTATGATGCGTTCTCATGAACTCTTCTGGACACGGTAGGGACCGCATGCATCACGTCCGTCTCTGACCTCTCACGCCATCAAAGAGATAACAGGCATCATTCATTGACCCAAGAGGGGAGCCAAGTGATGGTGTAGCGACTCGTTTGGTTGTAGGAATGGTAGGGGAATGGATGGTATGATTAAAGGATACTAAGAGGGTACGGGTCTGATTGATCACACCTCGTACAATCGCAGCATACTATTACGGGGTGTGATCAATCAGACCCGTACCACAGCATTTTTCATATAGAACGAAGGGCGGCATGAGCAACACGTATTCAACACAATCAACTTCTCCGCAAGACGTACACACGAAGGTATCTGACTCCACTTCTCAGGCAAAGGGAAAGCGTGGGGGTATTCTGCTGTCGCTGTTCGCGCTCTATATTATCTGGGGTTCGACCTATCTGGGTATGCGTTTCGCGCTGGAAAGTTTTCCGCCATTTTTGATGGCTGGTCTGCGTTTCGTTATCGCGGGCACTTTGCTGTACGCGTTTCTGCGTATACGAGGAGCGGCGCGACCGACACGAGCGCAGCTTATCGGGTCGGCCATCATTGGCATCTTGTTGCTCGCGGGTGGCAATGGAGGCGTTTCGTTCGCGGAACAGTGGGTATCGTCAGGACTTGCGGCGGTTGGCATCGCCGCCGTGCCACTATGGGCGGCATTGTTTATTGGCTTACTGGGTCGTTGGCCGAAGCGCATAGAGTGGGTTGGTCTTGTTTTAGGCTTCGTTGGTGTGCTTTTCCTCAATTTTGAAAATGGTGTGTGGGCGAACCCGATAGGCGCGATTGCCCTGCTACTTGCGCCAATGTGCTGGGCACTTGGGTCCGCGCTCAGTTCCCGCGTCGCCTTGCCTGCTGGTTTGATGGCAAGCGCGACCCAGATGATGATAGGTGGAGTTTTCTTACTTGGGCTTGGCTTACTCTTAGGAGAAAGAATTACTCATGTTCCGACCTCGCATGCCTTGGTGTCGATGGTATTCTTGATATTCTTTGGCTCACTGGTTGCTTTTAGTGCCTATGGCTATTTGTTGCGTCATGTGCGGCCAGCTCTTGCAACAAGTTATGCGTATGTCAATCCAGCCGTTGCGGTTGGTCTCGGCGTCCTATTGGCGGGTGAGCACATCACGATGATAGGTGTGCTGGCAATGGTGGTTATTCTTGTCGGTGTTGGGCTAGTCTCGCTTGGTAGGGACTCTAAGCAAAGGTAGAGACCGTGTTCATTCTGTTCGTTTGGCGATGCAATTGCGGAGACGGACGTGATGAATGCGGTCCCTACCACTGACATGTCCACGAGAATGTGTAGGGACGGACGTGATGAATGCGGTCCCTACCACCGATATGTCCACGAGAGTGTGTAGGGACTCAAAATAGGGACAAACATAGAC
>CAXTUE010000125.1:0-4212 GCA_964247355.1 uncultured Ktedonobacteraceae bacterium
GTGTTGGGAATTATATCGAAACGGCGATGCTGAAGGTACCTTTTTGGCATTCAAAAGTGTCTCGAAATATCTCCCCATACTTACAACCATAGCGAACGATAAATCACAATACCGTACAGAGGCACTAAACCTTGCAACTCGTTATTCTTTGCTAAAAACACTTCTTGGATGGATTTGCGTTGGTCCAGCAGAAACGACACAGTATGCAAAGGACGCAGTTACTCTCAGCAAACTAACAGAGGATATCTCGCTACAACTGAGTGCTTTTAGCAAGCTCGCATGGGCGTATTACTATAACAAGAGATATACCTCTGCCCTTAGTACAGCGCAAGAAGCAGAAGTACTTATACAGCAATATTCTCGTCTTTCAGATGAGTAGCCTCTGCATCCTCTTGTACAAGGTGGCACATATAGTACGTTAGCGGTTATGCAAGCAACAAATAAACGATCACCTGATTTTGCATTGGGGAAAGCTTCAGAAACCGAGTCAAAAGAGACAAGTTATGCGTTAATGGAAACGAAGCCTTCTACATTGCTTCTGGAGGCTGGATGGTCCTACTACTACTACGGCAATCAAGGTAAAGCGTTAGAAATCTTGCAGCAACGTGTTGACCCTGAAACTCTTGCGCCAAAAATTCCTCAGAGTGAGATGGGACGTGTGGAAACAATTAATATCATGGCCCTCTCTTCGCTCAAAACAAAAAACCGAGACTTACAGCAGACGATCCATTTTTGGATAACTGGCATAGAAGGTGCAAAGGCCCTACAAAATGAACAGAGGTTCAACGAGGCGCAGACGGCATATGAACTCATGGAGGCCGTATGGCCCGACGAAATTCGCATTAAAGAATTGCGTGATTTGCTCGTTCATTGGAAATGAATATGTAGAGGTCTCTCAAAATAGAGAGAAGACGCAAGGGTCTTCTGTCTATTTTGAGAGGCCTCTACACACAAAGTCTTAATTCATCAAAATTGCACGATAATTGCCGGGCAAGGAGCAGCCACTGTACAGCTTGGCTAGCAGGTCCTCCTGTGCCTGAACGGTAACTCGTGTACCACCACAGTTCATGTTCAAAGTACGGCTCCCCATGCCTAAATCCTGGCGCAGGGGCTTGTCGTTGCCGTTCAGATCAAGTAAGCCAATAGGCCACTTAAAGCCGCCAGAAATAAAGTCTTTGCCGCTAAAGAAAAAGTGCGGAATGCCGTAGCGGATCGCTGTTTGCGCGTTCGTGATAAGCGATATCACATGCACAATAGCAACCTGCTTGACATTATAGGGATCAACTCCACACCCTTTAAAGCAGCCTGTCGCCTCTACCACCCACAGGTGATATCCTAGTTGGCCGCGTTCCAACGAAACGCCGAAACGGTCTGCCCAGAAACGAAAGAGATAGTAGAGGCTATTGGTGGCGTCAGTTGGATAGCCATTATGCCACGTATCGATCAGACCAATCGTCTGTGTACGCCAATTCCAGTGTCCTCCAGGATGAACTGACGTATTCATCGCGACCTGCATCTGGTTTAAATAACTCACCTGCTGATCCCACAATGGCGCAATATCAATGCCACCAACATGCGGATCGAGCGATCCCATCAGTGCCACGGTACGCGGATTTACAGCATGTACAGCGCGCTGACAGAGATCGTAGAAACGCGCGAACTTAGCGGGTGGAACATACAAGAAAGAAACCGAGGGGTCGTCGATCTTCATTTGTTCGTTGCCACACTGTACCGCGTCAGCACCGCCTTGTGCCGCATCCTTGGATCTCTGTTCGTCGAAAAGATTGTCTTGAGGTCTCGGTTGACAGACGACTAACAGAACATAAATACGGTGATCGTGATAGTTCTGAACTACCTGTTTGAGGTTATCGCCTGTAAAATTGGTCCAACCACACGTCGGATAACCGATGCGCCGCCACGTAATATTGGGATACGTTGTATCTGGCAAGCCTTCTACGCCCCGAATATTGTTTGGGGCGGGTGTTTGCGGAATCATATCTTTCGCAAACAGTGGTTTTGTCCAGACAACAAATAGACTGGCTAGGAAAAGTAAAATAAGAAAGCGACTCAAGAAAAGGGGGGTGTGCTTCTCGCACACTGTACCTGTGCCTCTCATGCATACCTCATTGTGCAATTTTGTTGTACTACACCAAAAAAATTCCCACTTCTACTATACCATGTTCATAGAGAATTTTCTATGGAATATTTGATAGTAAAAGCAGGATAGTATAGTCAAACTATTACAGTTACAATTGTTAAGTATATGTTAAAATTGTTTAACGCGATGAGAAAGCCTGAATGCCTGTGATATCGCGCCCAACAATCAACGACTGCACCGTATCGGTTCCCTCGTAGGTGAAGACAGCCTCGATGTCCGCGTGGTGTCGGGCAATGTTGTATTCCAGCAGAATACCGTTGCCACCGAGCATCTCGCGAGCGTCTGCGACCACCTCACGGGCAAGACGAGCATTGTTCATCTTTGCCAGCGACGCCATAGCCGCCGTCATCTTACCCTCGGACTGTAGCTGTCCCAGACGTAAGCAGAGCAATTGCATGGTCGTCACATTCGCAAGCATGCTTGCGAGTTTAACCTGGATGGTTTGGAAGCTTGCGAGCGGTTTGCCGAACTGCACACGTTGCTGTGTGTAGTCACGCGCGATCTCGTATGCGGCAACCGCATGACCGATGGCTTCCCACGCCACACCTGAACGTGTCGCGGTCAGCACACTTGACGTATCTTTGAAGCTATATGATTTCGCAAGCCTATTCGCGGCTGGCACATGTACGTCAGTCATTTTGATATCGGCCTGCCACACGGCACGTTTGGCAACCTTGCCCGTCATCACGGTCGCCTCGAAGCCGGGTGTACCCTTTTCCACCAGGAAGCCGCCGACCTTGCCATCCTCGTCACGCGCCCAGATGATCACCACGTCGGCAAATGACGCATTGCCAATCCAGCGTTTTGAGCCGTTGAGAATGTATTCGTCCCCAACGCGACGCGCTGTACTTTCCAGTGCTACAGCGTCTGAGCCATGATCTGGCTCGGTCAGGCCAAAGGCACCAATCTTTTCCATACGCGCCATCGCGGGCAACCAACGCTGCTTCTGCTCCTCCGAGCCAAGCATCGCGATAGAAGACATTGCCAGGCCCGAATGTACACCGAAGAAGGTACAGACGCTGGCATCGCCACGCGCCAGTTCTAGCGCAATCAGGCCTGATGCGATATCGCTCATGCCTGGGCAGCCGTAGCCCTTAATCGCGCCACCCGCGATATTTAGAGCAGCGAGTTTAGGAATCAGCTCGAAGGGAAACTCCGCGCGCTCCCAGTAATCGTTGATAATAGGGATAACCTCTCGATCACAGAAGTCGCGTACCTTGTCTCGAATACTCCGCTCCTCTGCAGTGAGTAGCTCATCCATCATATAAAAATCTACGCCTTGCGACGACTGAATCTCGGTTGCCATATATCCCTCCTCGTGAGTTATACAAACGTTCTTATCTATTCTATTTTAACGTCGATTACCGATGTGACGCAAGAGAGGTTTTGCAGGTTAAAAAATTGCGTTGGGAAGCTAAGAAAAGCAAACGGACGCCCACAAGGGGAACGTCCCTACCATACACGCAACGTGTGTGTATAGTAGGGTTAGTCTCCAAGCAGCAGTGGGCGTCCGTTGTGTGTAACCACGTTACCACGTTACTTCGCATCTATAAGACACATCTATTGTTGGAAATGTTCGACGGTAGATTCGTCGCGCACCTTTGCCTCATCGGGATTCATGCCAGCCGAGCGGCGGGCGCGTCTCTGACGCAAGAGGTCCCAGCATTGGTCGAGGCTTACCTCAAGTGCCTGCATACGCTTGTGCTCCTCAGCACTCAGGCCACCCTCTTCCTCACCACGTTGTGTCAGGGTATGCTCTTCATTAACGAGCGTCTCTATACGGTGCAGCAACTCTGTATCATCCATAGTTTTTCTCCTCGTTCCCTTATTGATCTTCTCCGTTCCATACGGAAAGATACATCGCTTCCATTTTATCACGCTCGCACTACCACAATTCTCTCGCTTGCTCAATAGATATGCTTTTGAGCATATTGCACGGTGTTATATGATGCACCCATGAGAGAAAATACCTGTAGGGGTCTAATTCCATTACACCCTCGTTGGCATCTGACTAATTTGGAGGATTGTTGTTATGTTTCATCAATCCTCTACAC
>CAXTUE010000125.1:4222-10509 GCA_964247355.1 uncultured Ktedonobacteraceae bacterium
TTTGTTTTTTTTTTTTTTTTTAAAAAAAATCATAAAAAAAAAAAATTTCGCTGAGTTTTTTTTATTTTAATTACACCCCTACGGATGTTCATAAAACAAACAAAGGAAATATATATGACGCCAGAGAGCGAACGGCTCCAGCAGGATAAGGAGCGCAGCGTGTATTGGAAACGCTGGGGACCGTATATTAGCGAGCGAGCATGGGGGACGGTACGTGAAGATTATAGCCCGGACGGGAATGCATGGAACTATTTGCCGCATGATTGGGCACGTTCAAAAGCGTATCGCTGGAGTGAGGATGGATTAGCGGGCATATGTGATCGCCACCAGCAAATATGTCTTGCCGTCGCGCTGTGGAATGGTCGCGACCCTATTTTGAAAGAGCGGCTCTTTGGTTTGACTGGACCACAGGGCAATCATGGCGAGGACGTGAAAGAATACTATTATTATCTGGACAACACACCCACGCATAGCTACATGAAATACTTGTATAAATATCCGCAGGCAGCATATCCTTATGAGCAGCTTATAGAGGAAAACGCGCGCCGGGGACGTACACAACCGGAGTATGAGCTGATCGACACAGGCATCTTCGACGACAACCGCTATTTCGATGTCTTTGTCGAATATGCAAAGGCTGGCCCTGAAGATATTCTGATGCGTATTACTGTCGTCAATCGCGGTCCAGAGACAGCACATCTCGATCTTTTGCCGACGCTCTGGTTTCGCAACGTCTGGTCATGGGACTTCAACACGGCACGTCCATCGCTCAGCAGCTACGAGCATACCTCGTTTCCTACGCATACAACAGTGAAGGTTGTCAACGAAACCTATGGGACGCGCTGGTTCTACGCCAACGAAAATCCGACGTTGCTGTTCACGGAGAACGAGACAAACACGGAACGCCTCTACAACACGCCGAACGCAAGACCTTATGTGAAGGATAGCATTCACGAGTACATCGTGCATGGCAGGCAGGATGCCGTCAATCCAGCACAAACGGGCACAAAGGTCGCCGTCCACTATGCTCTCTCGCTCGCGGCTGGCGAGTCAAAAACGGTTGAACTGCGCTTCAGCAATAGCAGCCCCGACAATCTAGCACCCTTTGGTCAATCATTTTCGGACATGTTCACACAGCGTCTGCAAGAGGCCGATGAGTTCTATGCTGAAGTGCTTACGCCATCTCAGTCAGAAGATATGCTTCATGTGCAACGTCAGGCATTCGCGGGTATGCTATGGAGCAAGCAATACTACTACTACGATATCAAAGCATGGCTTGCGGGCGATCCTGCCGAGCCACCGCCACCGCCACAACGCCTACACGGGCGCAACCACGACTGGACACATCTCTTCAACGAAGATGTGATCTCGATGCCGGACAAGTGGGAGTATCCGTGGTATGCCGCGTGGGACCTCTCGTTTCACTGTGTAGCCTTCTCACTTATCGACGCTGAGTTTGCCAAAGAGCAACTCATCCTGCTGCTACGCGAATGGTACATGCATCCAAACGGACAAATTCCCGCCTACGAATGGGCCTTCGGGGACGTGAATCCTCCTGTCCACGCATGGGCTTCCTATCAGGTATATAGGCTTGAGAAGGACCGTACGGGAACAGGTGATCGTGCATTTTTAGAGCGCGTATTTCAAAAGCTCCTGCTCAACTTTACATGGTGGGTTAACCGCAAAGACTACATGGGGCAGAACGTTTTCCAGGGTGGTTTTTTAGGCTTAGATAACATTGGTGTGTTTGACCGTAACCTTGTATTGCCAGATGGTAGCTTTCTTGAGCAGTCTGACGGCACAAGTTGGATGGGAATGTATTGCCTGAACATGCTAACTATCGCGCTGGAACTCGCACAGGAGAATCTTGACTACGGCGATATCGCCAGCAAATTCTTTGAACACTTCGTCTATATAGCGCATGCAATGAACGACATGGGTCCTGATGGTCTGGAATTGTGGAATGAGCAAGACGGGTTTTACTATGATGTCTTGCACCATACTGATGGTACCTCTATACCTTTACAAGTACGCTCAATGGTGGGACTTATTCCCCTTTTCGTGATCTCTATTTTGGACTCCAATTTGATAGACCGCTTGCCCAGCTTCAAGCGGCGCATGGAATGGTTTATCAATAACTGGGAACATACAGGCAATCACATCGAGACAACGCAGGAAACGGCACAGGGCGAGAACCTGCTACTGGCAATCGTCAATCGCGAGAAGTTGGGACGCATCCTAACATATGTGCTCGATGAGTCGGAATTTCTCTCGGACTATGGTATACGCGCCCTTTCGCGCTACCATAAGGAGCATCCATACACCCTAGAGCTTGGTGGCATGACGTATAGCGTAGACTATGAACCAGCAGAGTCGACAACGGGCCTCTTCGGTGGCAACTCGAACTGGCGTGGTCCTATCTGGTTTCCGCTAAACTATCTGCTCATTCACGCATTGCAAACATTTTCTAGCTTCTATGGCGATAGCTTCACCATCGAGTTTCCTACTGGTTCGGGTACACAATTGACGCTACAACAAATTTCGGTGGAGCTTTCAAAGCGGCTTACAGACATTTTCTTACGTGACGAGCAGGGACGTAGAGCTGTTCACGGTGGCGTCGAGAAGTTTCAGCGAGACCCGCACTGGCGCGACCTGCTACTATTCTATGAATACTTTCACGGCGACAACGGTGCTGGCATCGGTGCCAGCCATCAAACAGGTTGGACCGGCTTGATCGCCTGTCTGTTGCAAGAGAGTAGCAAATAAATTGCTCTTTGACAAAACAGCGTGGGCACGCAAGAGGTAGGGACGGCATTTATCACGTCCTTCTCGCAATCAGAATGCTAACACGGACGTGATGAATGCCGTCCCTACCTTTTATTTGCTGCTACGGTCAATAGCGTCGTACTCTTCCTGCGTCAACTTGATTGTTGCCCCTTGTGCATTTTCTTCGAGGTGTTGCACTGATGAGGTGCCAGGAATTGGCAGCATGGTGCTGGAACGATGCAATAGCCATGCCAGTGCGATCTGGCTCGGCTGTGCATTACGCTGTTTGGCAATCTGGTCAAGCGGGCCACCCTGTTTGGCGAGTTCACCCGTTGAAAGCGGATTCCAGGGAATGAAGCCGATACCTTGACGCGCGCAGATATCGACCATCTCTTCAGATTGCTGTTCCGACATCTGCTCCGATACGCGCTTCGAGAGGTTGTAGTGATTCTGAATAGTGACAATCGGCACGATTTTCTGTGCCTGCGCGAGTTGCTCTATTGTGACATTGGAAAGTCCAACGTGGCGAATCTTGCCCTCGGCCTTCATCTTCGCGATTTCCCCTACCGAGTCCTCGAACGGCACTTTGGGATCGGGCCGATGGAACTGGTAGAGGTCGATAGTGTCGAGCCGTAAGCGTTTCAGGCTCGCTTCTAACGCTTCGCGCAGGTGTTTGGGGCTACCATCCTGTGGCCATTCTCCAGGACCTGTACGTAGCAGTCCGCCTTTGGTCGCGATCACAAGCCCCTTTGGATAGGGGTAGAGAGCCTCGGCAATCAGCGATTCGCTAACTTCTGGTCCGTAGGAGTCGGCGGTATCGATCAGGTTAATACCGAGTTCAAGGGCACGATGCAGAACTGCTATCGCTTCTTGCTTGTCCTTTGGTGGTCCCCAGATACCATCGCCTGTGATGCGCATGGCACCGAAGCCGAGACGATAGACGTTCAAATCTGCGCCAAGCGTTAACGTTCCGCTAGCCTCTGCTGGTCGTTCGGTTGTATGTTGCATGTTGTTTCTTCCTTCTCTATCATATGCCCTAAGAGATTATATATACATACACGGAAGAGAAGCGGTTTAGGTGTCTAAGGTGGTTGTAAAATAGGGCAAAATTTGGTACATTGTAGAGGATTTGGATACACAACAGACGGCGAGGCACCTACGATTGCTCGCCTATTAGGAACTTAGTCTTGTGGAGAAATAGCATGGTTGTCGAGGCACAGAAAGAAAATTTGAGCTTTCAAGCAGAGGTCACACAACTGCTTGATTTGATGATTCACTCACTCTATAGTAACAAAGAAATATTTTTGCGCGAACTGATCTCGAATGCATCGGACGCAATTGACCATCTGCGCTTCGATATGCTCTCGGATCAAGCATTAGCCGAAGACGATACCGATCTAAAAATTCGCATTTCGTTTGACAAGGATGCGCGCACAATCACCGTCGCCGATAACGGTATCGGCATGACACGCGACGAGGTGATAGAGCATATCGGCACCATCGCCAAGTCGGGTACACGCGAGTTTTTTCAATCGCTGACCGGCGATCAGAAGAAGGACGCCAACCTGATTGGACAGTTCGGCGTTGGCTTTTATTCAGCATTTGTTGTGGCAGACAACGTGACGCTAACCACACGTCACGCTGGCTTGAGCGCGGAACACGGTGTACGCTGGGAGTCTGACGGACGCGGTAGCTACACGCTTGAGACTATTGAGCATCCAGGCCGTGGCACAGAGGTAACGCTACATCTGCGCGAGGATGAAGATGAGTTGCTCAGTGGTTCACGTCTACGCTCGATTATTCGCACCTACTCCGACCACATCACCATTCCCATTTTGATGGAGAGTGAGGATGAGGAGAAGAAAGGCGAAGAGGAGCGCGTCAATCAGGCGTCGGCACTCTGGGCGCGTTCCAAAAGCGATATCAGTGTCGAGGACTACAACGAGTTCTACAAACACATCTCGCACGACTTCGAGGACCCACTGGCCTATGTCCATAGTCGTATGGAGGGCAACTACGAATATACGCTGCTGCTGTACATTCCAGCACGCGCGCCGTTCGACCTGTTCACACGCGAACGCCGACATGGCGTCAAGCTCTATGTGCGGCGCGTCTTCATCATGGATGACGCTGAAAAGCTTATGCCCAGCTACCTGCGCTTCGTGCGTGGTGTTGTAGACTCCAATGACCTGCCACTCAACGTTTCACGCGAACTGTTGCAGCAAAACAAGATACTCGATACTATCCGCTCCAACGCCACCAAGAAAGTTCTCGGACTCCTTGCAGATCTCGCCAAGAACGAGCCTGAGAAGTACGCGACCTTCTGGAAAGAGTTTGGGCGCGCCCTCAAGGAAGGCATTCCAGAGGATGCTACGAATAGGGAAGCTATCTCGAAACTCCTGCGCTTCTCCTCGACACACACCTCGTCCGAGACACAGGATGTCTCGTTTCAGGATTACGTGAGTCGCATGAAGGAGGGGCAGGACAAGATTTACTATATAACCGCCGAAACGTTCGCGGCGGCGAAGGAAAGTCCACTACTGGAAATCTTCAAGAAGAAGGATATCGAGGTCCTGCTGCTCTCCGATCCCGTCGACTACGTGCTGGGCAGCGAACTGTCCGAATACGATGGCAAGCCGTTGCAATCGGTCTCGAAGGGCGAGATTGACCTGAGCAAGATGGAGGACCAGCAGGAGAAAGAGGAGCAAGAAAAGGCCGCCTCGGAGTCGCTGGACCTGACCGAGCGTCTCAAGAAGGTGCTCAGCGAGAGAGTCAAGGATGTGCGTGTCACCTCGCGCCTGACGACCTCACCCGCCTGTCTGGTGGTCGGCGAGTACGACATTGATCCGAATCTGCAGCGTCTCCTCAAATCAGTGGGGCAGGCCATTCCCAACACCAAGCCGATTCTGGAGATCAATCCCACGCACGCGCTTGTACGCAAGCTCAAAGAGGTACAGGACGAGCAACGCTTCAGCGACTGGGCCTACGTGCTCTTCGATCAATCCGTCCTCAGTGCAGGCGAACAGTTGGAGGACCCTGTGCGCTTCGTCAATAGGTTGAATGATTTGTTGACGCAACTTTCGTAGGAGTAGGGATCAGGGCACCCCCAAGGGGAATACTATATAAGCGTCAACGTAAGCCTCGAATGGGAACCAAGGCACCCGCAAGGGGAATGCCCCTCCCATATATGGTTTTGCGTATATGGGAGGGGCATTCCCCTTGCGGGTGCCCTAGCTTGTGTGCTCTGACTACACGCGATTTTGTCCCTTCCCAAAGAACACGAGCAACAAACTCGGCGCCAGCACAAGACAACCAGCACCGAACAAGAACGACGTTGAGAGGCTCACGTTGGTCTGTAACCAGCCCGCAATACTTGGGCCGATGCTGAAGCCGATACTCCATGTCGTCGAATAGAAACCGCTTAAGCGCCCGCGATAGCGGTCAGAGACGTTTTCCATCGCGAAAGCCATGTAGATTGGCTCTATCAATGTACGCATAAACGAACGTGTATACTCGCCCGC